>NZ_CAKZPW010000308.1:0-4503 GCF_937139385.1 uncultured Maritalea sp.
CGGTCATTCCGTATTACCAGCGTTTTATGGAAAGCTTCCCTACGGTTGTCGAATTGGCCAACGCCGAGCAAGACACCGTATTGCACCACTGGACAGGCTTGGGCTATTACGCGCGGGCCCGCAATTTACACGCTTGCGCCAACAAAGTGGTGGACGAATTTGGCGGCACGTTTCCAACCAACGCCGAAGCACTGCAAACCCTGCCGGGCATTGGCCCATACACAAGTGCGGCAATTGCTGCGATTTGTTTTGATGAACAAGTGGCGGTGGTGGATGGCAATGTGGACCGGGTGGCGGCGCGGTTTACCGCCTTGGCCGAACCAGTGCGCGAAGCAAAACCGTTTATCCGCTCTTTCATCCAGCAATCCGTGCCAAAACGAGCAGGGGATTTTGCGCAGAGTTTAATGGATTTGGGGGCGACGATTTGCGCGCCAAAACGCGCCAATTGTTTGATTTGCCCAATCTCAAAAAACTGCCTTGGCACCAAAACATCTGACCCAACAAATTTTCCGGTGATGCCGCCCAAAAAGCAAAAACCAATTCGGGTTGGCCATGCCTATGTGGTGGAAAATGACAAGGGCGAGATTTGGCTGCAGCAACGACCCGAAAAAGGATTGTTGGCCGCAATGACTGAAGTGCCGGGCAGTGAATGGCACAAAGTTGAGACACTTTTGGAACGTCCCGCGCCAACTCATCCGCTGGATACCCATTGGATTGAGTGTGGAAACGTGGATCATATCTTCACCCACTTCGCACTCAACGTTACCGTTTGGAAAGCAAACACAAGTCAACCGCCCGCTTCAAACGGTTGGTGGGCAAAAAAAGCGGACCTAAATGGTGAGGCATTGCCCACAGTTTTCAAGAAAATTTTGGCTGCGGCATTGAACGAGTGAGCTAGCACACTGTTCCAGCACTTTAGCAGCACAAACCGCCACAAATCGAGACGTTTTACCCCACTTATCCCCGGTGCAGATCGAACAAAAAAAGACCGCTGATCAAATGACCAGCGGTAAGTTGCCTGAAATTCTTTGGAGGTCGTGTCAGGCCGAAAGTCTGTTCATGGTCGCCCGGATTTCGGTGCACAAATCGTCTATAAGGGTAAGGTTTTCGCCGTCTTCAAGGTGCCAATAGGTCCAGCCATTGCATGAAGCTGCGTCTTGCACCAAGGCGCCAACCTTGTGGATCGAGCCTTCATGGCCGTCGCAAATTAGCGACCCGTCAGCGCGCACCGTGGCTTTGAATTTTTTCTTTGTGTCCCAAAGGGTTGCGCCGGGCATAATCATCCCCTGCTCAATCAACGAGCCGAACGCAACGCGTTTTTCCGCCCGTTTGCCCTTCACCGTTTCAAGTACGATATTCTCAAGCGTTTTGATCGAAGCAATGCGTTTTAACGCCGCGTTTATATATTCGCTTTCACGCTCACAGCCGATGAAATGACGGCCCAATTTTTTCGCCACAGCGCCCGTGGTGCCGGTGCCAAAAAACGGATCAACAACAACATCGCCCGGTTTGGTTGTAGCCATAAGTATCCGATATAAAAGACTTTCTGGCTTTTGCGTCGGGTGCACCTTATCGTCGTTTTCGTCTTTTAGACGTTCATTTCCCGTGCAAATCGGGAACAGCCAATCAGAGCGCATTTGCGTGTCGTCGTTCGACTGTTTGAGCGCGTCATAATTGAAAGTTGGCTTGCTAGACTGGTCCCGTGTCGCCCATATCAATGTCTCATGCGCATTGGTAAAGCGGGTGCCGCGAAAGTTTGGCATTGGGTTGGATTTGCGCCAGATGATGTCGTTCATCATCCAGAACCCAAGGTCCTGCAAAATCGCGCCAACGCGGAAAATATTGTGGTAAGAACCGATCACCCAAAGCGCGCCATTTGGCTTGAGGATGCGCTTTGCAGCGCTCATCCAATCGCGGGTGAATTTGTCGTAATGCGCATAGTCGGAAAACTTATCCCACTCATTATGCACACCATCCACATTAGACTGGTCAGGGCGGGTAAGCCCTTTTTCTAATTGAAGAAAATAAGGTGGATCAGCAAAAACAAGGTCAACCGAACCTGCTGGAAGCGAGTTCATATGCTCAATGCAATCACCCACCAAAATGGTGTCCAATGGCAGATAATCAGAACCCTTTTCGCCCGTAGGACGAAGCGACGCATCACTGCGCGTCGACGAATGCTTGTTACGCAACATTCTATGTACCTTGTACGCTTTACTACGCTTTCATTTGTAATTTCTTAGGGTTAAGGGGGCGCTAAAACTTATGGTAAACCAAACGTAAAACATGCAATTTGCACGCTAAGACGCTGTTTTGAATCAGCTTTTGTTAGCTATAATTTCTGCAATTGGTTTGAAATCAGCCCTGTGATGGGGCGTTGCGCCGTGGTTTTGTAGCGCTTGCATGTGCAACGCTGTGCCGTAACCTTTGTGTTTGCCAAAGCCATATGCGGGCAGGGATTGGTCCAATAGTACGCACATCCGGTCGCGTGTCACCTTGGCAATGATAGAAGCCGCGGCGATGGACAAGGATCGGCTGTCGCCCTTGATCAGCGCTTGCCCGCGACAAGGCAGTTTGGGTGGAATATCTCGCCCATCGATTAAGGCAATGTCAGGAGTTATTGAAAGCGATTTGACCGCCTGCGCCATCGCGTGAAGCGTCGCACCACGTATATTGCGCTCAAAAATGGTACTGGGTGGAGCCGATGCAATGCCCACATGGGCGTTGGCCATAATGAGGTCGTAGAGTTCGTCGCGCTTCTTGGCGCTGAGCTTTTTGCTGTCGTTCAAACCATCCGGAATGTGATCTGGGTGCAAAATAACGGCGGCGGTGACAACAGGTCCCGCCAACGGCCCACGCCCCGCTTCATCAACTCCACACACAACCAGCCCCTTCGCCCGGAATTGATCTTCGATTGAAAAATCAGGCCCATCGCCAAACAGGGAAGGTTGTGAATCAGCATTGTTCATGCCCTCAATTTGGCATTACCTCTTGTTTGCTCCAAGTGTTTATTCAGATCCAGCGTCAAGGCGCACAACAATCTTTCCTTTGGCGCGAACCGTTGCTAAATGGTGCATGGCTTTTGGGGTCATCTCGAAAGGATACGCCTTGTCGATGGTGGCCTCTAGGTCACCCGTAGCTGCCAAATCTGCCACAGTTTGCAGATCAGCTTTGTCAAAACTTGCCATCATCACGCCAACTTTCTGGGTGGAGAAATTTGACGATAAAGGACCCCCAATCAACGCGCGGAACATGGAAGCAGGAGTGGAAAACCCAACCATCAGGCATTTGCCATTTTTTGATAGGCACGAGCGCATGTCTGAAAGACTACGGTTGCCAACAAGGTCGATGATCAACTCATTTGATCGGCGCGTGCGGGTGAAATCGCCTGTATGATAATCAATTGCATGGTCAGCGCCAAGCTGGGTGACGAGGTCTATGTTTTTGCCACTGCACACAGCTGTGACTTCCCCGTCAAAATGCTTTGCCAATTGCACTGCATAAGTGCCTATGCCGCCAGAAGCGCCATTGATTAAAACGCGCATCCCCTTGTGTACGTTGCCATTTTTGGTGACCGCTTGCAGGGCCGTCACACCAGCCAAGGGCAGGGCGGCAGCTTGTTCAAACGAAAGAGCCTCTGGTTTATGGACCAGACGATCTTGGGGCACACAAGTGAATTGCGCTTGGCCTCCCTTATTTGCGCGGCCCATCACCTTGTCACCAATCTTGAAGTCAGAAACAGCATCGCCAATCGCTTCAACCACTCCCGCAATGTCGGCTTTTAGACACAAGACCTTCGGACGCCTGAAACCCGTTATTGGCCGCACCGCAAACATGCCGTGCATCATGTGCATTTCTTCGGGGTTGAGCGAAAAGGCATGCACCTTTATCTGCAATTCGTTCGCCGCTGGCTCGGGTTTTGCGACTTCACTAAGGCGCAACACATCTGCTGGGCCGTAGTTGTGGTGGATGAAAGCTTTCATGGTTCTAAACTCATTTACGCGTTGATTGAAATAAAGGGAACTAGCCAAGATGGGGCAACCACATGAACATAAAGGCACCAGCCGTGCCACCAGCCAAAAGCAGTGTGATCACGAATAAGCCAAGGCCAAAGGCGAGGCGCCAGATTTTGTTGCGCGAGGTTTGTGAGCGCAAATAGGCTTCCATAACAGCGAGTGGCAGCAAGAAGTGCCCAAACGCCCAAAAGATGTCGAACCAGCCGGTTCCCGCATCATTCATTCCTGCAGGGCCTTGGTTGATCATGAACCAAACAATCATACCGACACGCAAAAACCAGACGCCGTGGATCAAAACGAAGGCGCGTAAAACCCAGCGGCGGTGATCAGCGATTTGACCTTTAACGGCCAAGCGCCAAGCCATGATGCAAAACACCAGAATAAGGATGCCATTGAGGCTGTTGCCAAGCCCCATAGTGAAGCCCGAAACATTGCCGCGCGTGATGTTGATGTAAAGACCAGAAAGCGAGACAATGATGGCGCTGAT
>NZ_CAKZPW010000309.1:0-2372 GCF_937139385.1 uncultured Maritalea sp.
CCATGCGATATTAGCATGCCGATTTGGATCTCTGGTTTGGTAAGTGCAAACTTTACGAAATCGTACGCCGCTGCAGGGTTTTTTGATGAGGCGGTGATGAACAATGCTGATCCACCAAGGTTTGCAGCACGTTTTCCACCTTCTTCAAAAGCGGGCATTTTTGTAACTCGCCATTGGCCTGATAATTCTGGCATATTGTTGCGCACAGAACCCTCATACCAAGCACCGTAAACAGCTGATGCCGTTTTTCCAGTTTTTAGCGCTGTGAGCTTCTCGCTCCAGCCACCCGGCGCGATTACACCTGCGTCCGCCAGTTTTTTGACCTGATCAAGTGCGCGAACGCAGCCCGCTTGGTTGACGCGAATTGTGGTCTCGCCATCTTTTTCTCCAAACACAGAGCAACCAAGTTGTTGCGCCATAACGCTGAACCAGTTCAATCCAGATGTGTAGTTTGAGAGTGCCATGCGTGTTTCGCCATTTGTGGCAGCGGCAAGTTTTTTACCGGCCTCGATATAGCCGTCCCATGTGGCAATGTCATCGGCGGTGATGCCAGCTTTGTCGAACAGATCTGCACGGTAGAAGGTCACCACTTGGCCAGCATCCCACGGCACGCCATAAGTGTTATCGCCGCTTTGCAACTCAACCCATTTGTAGTCTGAGAACAGTGGTTTCAGCTCATCCACCCCAAATTGACTAAGTTCCACAAAGCAATCTGGGAATTGTTGAATGTAGCGCTCGGCTTCGCCGTTCTCAATTGAGACCACGTCTGGCAAGTTGACGCCACCGGCCGCACAACCAGCAGTTAGTTGATCATAGACTTGGCTGGTTACTGTGTTTGCGGTGAGTGCCGGATTTGTCGCATTATATTGCTCAGAAACGGATTTCAGAGCTTCAGCTGCAGTATCCCAACTCCAAATCGTTATTTCTTCTGCATTGGCTGCTGTTGAAAGCAACATGCCATTACAGACGAGTAGGGCGCCAATAATGCGCTTTGTTGATGTGTTCATTTTTTCCTCCATTTTATGAACGCAGTGAATTCTTGGTTTTGTGATTACTTGATTGCGCCATTTGCAATGCCGCTTACGATTTGGCGTTGCAGAAGCAAAAACAGGGTTACAAATGGTATTGTCATCAGCGTTACGCCCACCATCATTGGGCCCCAAGCAACGGTGTTCAGGCCGACAAGTCGACCAAGTGCGATCGGGGCTGTTTGTCGCGCTTCGGTGGTTAGCACCAACAGGGGCCACAAGTAGTCATTCCAGCACGCAATGAACAATATGATGGCTAAGGACGCCATTGCGGGCCGCACGAGGGGCAGCGCAATTTTTGCGAAGATGCGAAGTTCCGACGCGCCGTCTAAATAGGCCGCTTCCATGATTTCTTGGGGCAGTGCCAAAAATGTTTGGCGCATAAAAAATACGCCGAGTGCATTGGCTAAATAGGGGAGAACCACCCCGAAATAGGTGTTTGAAAGCCCCATATAACGCACCAAGATTACGTATTCTGGGATAACGATTGCAATGCCGGGAACAGCGAGAATGAAGATGATCATTGCAAAGATGGCTTTGGCACCTGCAAATTTAAACCTTGCCAGCGCGTAGCCAGCCAATGAGGAGACGACGAGCCCAAAAAATGTACCCGCACTGGCAACAATGACGGAGTTGATAATGGCGCGCACAAAATCTTGCTTTGACTGGAGTTCGACAAAGTTCTCAAGGAATTGACCGCCATGGTGGGCGATTATGCTGCCAGAAAAAATCATCTGATCGTCATGCGAGGCGTAGATGGTCATCATCCACAAGGGGGTCAGCCAAACAATTGCAACGATAAGCATGAAAAAGTTGAGGCTGATTTTTGCCCAGCGATCTGCTTTTGGAAATAGTCTCTTGGTCGCACTACGCATCAGATTTGCTCCCCAATAACTTGAATTGGATCAGGGACAATCCTAGGCCTATGAATACGATAAAGTAGGCGATCGCGGACCCATAGCCGAAGTTGAAGCTCTTAAAGCCTTGTTGGTACATATACATTGCAACGGTGGTGGTGCTGACGCCTGGTCCCCCCTCAGTGAGCAATGTGGGCTCGGTGAACAGCTGCAATGTGCCGAAAGTTGATAGAACAAGGCACAGCAAAATCACTGGTTTAAGATTTGGGAGGGTTATGTAGAGAAACTGGGTAAACCGGCTCGCGCCATCAAGCTCACTGGCTTCATAGATATCTTTGGGAATGCTCTGAAGCCCTGCTAAAATAATTACAGCGTTATAACCTGTCCATCGCCAGGTCAGGCTGATGGAAATGAGGGCAATCGCTCCGGCGGACGATCCTGTCCAAGCGATATCAGCAATGCCAACTGCGTTGAGCCGTTGATTTAC
>NZ_CAKZPW010000310.1:0-2084 GCF_937139385.1 uncultured Maritalea sp.
TGAAATGGTCGTTGATGGCGGCACATGGGTTGAACTAGGCCAAGCTAAATAAGCTTTGCGTTCAACTTAAGTAAATTAAGGCCCGGTGCACTGCATCGGGCCTTTTTTATATCAAGAATAGCCGCTATTAGTCGGTTATGTCTTATGATCCAAAAACCTTCCAGTTCTACGCCGACAATGCTCAAGAATATGCAAGCCGGCGCACGAAACCATCCAAAACCCTAACTTCGTTTCTAGAGGCGCTGCCCAATGCAGGTCGCGTACTGGAGCTCGGGTGCGGCGCCGGGTTGGAAGCGCAACACATGCAGAGCCAAGGCCTTGATGTAACCGCAACCGAGGGCAATCCTGAGCTGGCAAAATTCGCTATTGAACGGCTGGGCGACCGCGTCAAAATCATGCGATTTGATGAGCTTTCAGACATCGGGCTATATGATGGCATATGGGCAAATATGTGCCTGCTGCACGCCCCTTGGGACGAGCTTGACCTGATCATCAAGAAAATTCACACAGCCCTTAAACCCGGTGGGCTTTTGATGGCCAGCTTCAAGTCTGGTGAAGGCGCAGGGCGCGATAAGCTCGATCGTTATTACAATCTGCCAACAAAAAAGATGCTCAATGACAAATTTTCAGGCGCTGCCGCTTGGCAAAGATGCGAAGTCATTGAAAAGCCAGGTGGCATAGGGCATGACGGTACGCTCTATGAAGTCTTGTTTGTCATTGCAAACCGCTAAGCGGAAAATGCGTCCCGATACTTAAAGACATTGAAGATAAAAATCAGCATCGAAAAAATTATCAACGCTGAGCCAATTTTCACCAGCGTTTCACCCTGCCCCGAAATGGCCATCGCGATACCCGGCACGAAGCTAATAAGCCCCAATAATGCTACGCCCAAATGGACCTTAGCGATGAGACTCTCGCCCGCCTGTGGCACCAATTTATAAAAGAGCCCAAAAAACGCCATCGTCACCCACCCCACCAAATTCAAGTGCCCATGAGCTGGCGATAACACGTGATTATGCGTTGCAGACATTTGAATGCCCCACCCCATCCCAATCAATGCGCAGATAGCAGCGACTGCAAAGAACCAAAAACCAACATTCCTAATCATAACGTTCCCCTATTGAACTGAATGGAGTGGATATTGGAGCAGACAAATCTATAATTGAAATCGATTCATTTTATATACTATATTCATTGAATGAATTTATTGTCCTTCGATTTCAATTTGCTGCGCGTGCTTGCGGCCCTGCTGGAAACCCACTCTACAGTAAAGGCAGGCGAAAAAATTGGCCTGTCGCAACCCGCAATATCCGCGGCCCTTGAGCGTTTAAGGGTTAGCTTGAACGATCCTTTGTTTGTACGTGAAGGGCAAAAGCTAGTGCCCACACAAAAGGCGCTTGATTTGCAAGTGCCGCTTCATAACATTATGCGCTCAATTGAAAGCGTAATTGATCAAACGAGCGAGTTTGATCCGCAAGCCTGCACAGCAAACTTTGTTATCTCGGGTTCAGATTTCTTTGCTGAATTGTTGCTGCCGCGCCTTGGCCAAATCATTTCAAATATTGCGCCGAATATCCGACTGCAGATGGTCGATCAGGTTATCGACAACCAATTGGACACGATGCGGCGCGAGCAAATTGACCTTGCCCTTATCCCGCAAACAAACCTGCCCGACTGGGCAGAAAGCCGCTTAGCGATAACTGGCCCATTCGAAGTGGTTGCCAATAGAAAAAATCTGGCCATACGAGAAGCAAAAATCAAGCCGGGAGAGGTTATTCCGCTCGATCTTTATTGTGCGATGGGACATGTCCTTTTTTCCAACGAAGGGAAGATGGAAGGCGTTGGCGACCAAGCACTGCGCGCTGTTGGACGGCAACGCAAAATTTCCATGACTGTGCCATTTTTTAATGGTGTCGCCAACGCGGTTTCCAACTCTGAACTCATCGCGCTCTTACCTTCGGCCTTTGCCCATCACGTTAGAGATCGGCTCGCGCTTGAAATTTACCATCCGCCCATGCCTGTACCTCAGGCTCAAATCCATATGGTTTGGCATCGCCGCAACTCAGCACACAAACCGCACGCCT
>NZ_CAKZPW010000311.1:0-9140 GCF_937139385.1 uncultured Maritalea sp.
CAAGGCTCGGAAGGGTCGAGCATGTGCTGGTGTCTGCCGGTGATCCAGGCGCGGCCATTGATGCGGGGCAAGATCGCGTCGCGGTTGCCGCAGGTAGTGACTTCTGCAATATCGCAATTGAACTGAGACCCGGTGATTGAGGTGGCGATATATTTGTCGTTTGTACTCATTTCGCCTTTTGCGAGCATCAGCGCCATACGCGCAGAGCAACCTGTTCCGGTTGGGGAGCGATCGATTTTGCCCGGGCGGATGGCCACAGCGTTCGCGCCTGTTAGGGTGTCGTCGGAGCGAGCGACTGGCCCCATAAATTGGCAGAATGAAATGTGATCCCAATCCGCATTTTCGGGATGGGTGAAGCCCAACTGTTCGTTTGCGGCAGCGGTGATGCGCATGCCAAGTTCGGCGATTGTACGGGCATTTTCGGGCTTAATCTCAACGCCCAGCGCCGCAGCGTCCACCATCACAAAGCTATCGCCGCCATAGGCTGTATCGACGATAATTTCGCCTAAACCTTCAACTTGCAAAGGCACTTGCAATTGATCGACAAAGCTTTTGACGTTGGTGACGGTGATGCTTTGGGCTTTGCCGTCTTTGCATTGGGCGACCACATTGATCAGTCCACCCGGCGCTTCCAGCGTGAGGTGCGTTTCAGGTTCGGTCATCGGCAAAATGCCGCTATCGAGCAATACCGTCGACACGCAGATTGAGTTGGACCCTGACATTGGCGGCGTGTCTGCCGGTTCCATGATGATGAAGCCCATTTGGGCTTTTGGGTTCTTTGGCGGCACCAACAGGTTCACGTGGCGGAACACGCCGCCGCGTGGTTCGTTGAGCATGAAATTACGCAATGTCTCATCTTGTTCGATGAATTTGCGTTGCTCCCACAAGGTATCGCCCGGTGGCGGTGCAACGCCCCCAACGATCACGTCGCCCACCTCGCCTTCGGCGTGGCAGGACACGACGTGGATGGTTTTGCTTGTTCTCATTATACCAAACTCACCTCAAACTCAGGCTCTCCGAGCACATCAAAATCTGGCTCAATGCCAAGACCCGGCGCATCGGATGGTGACATAAAGCCATCAACTCGTTTTGGCGCACCTGCCGCAAAATCTACTGTACCATAGGAATTGAAATCGGTCGCAGAGAAGGAGAAGGCTTCAGGCGTAGACGCTGCCAGATGGGCGATGGTGGCGGTCACAATGTCACCTCCCCATGTGTCTTCAATGGTCATGGCCAGGCCAGCATTTACGCACATATCGCGCATCAGGCGGGCTTTGGTTAGGCCACCAACTTTTGAAATCTTGAGGTTGATCGCGTCCATTGCATCGTCGGCCAAGCCTTTGCGCAACATGGCGTCATCGGTGATGTTCTCGTCCATGATAAAGGGCCGTGCGGTGCGGCGGCGGATCGACAAGCACTCTTCGTAGGTCATGCAGGGCTGTTCAATATAGACATCGAGATGGGAAACCGCAGCAACAACTCGCGCTGCTTCGTGGCGGTTCCAGCCTGTGTTGGCGTCAGCCACCAACACTTCGCCATTGTCCAGCACTTCGCGTGTGGCGTGAATGCGGGCGATATCATCGTTCGCATCGCCGCCGACCTTCAGCTGGAACTTGGTGTAACCTTCTTTGCGATAACCATCGATCTTTTTGGCCATCACGTCTGGATCTTCTTGGCTGATCGCCCGGTAAAGTGCAACTTTGTCTTGCTGTTTGCCGCCTAGCAAAGTGTAAACGGGCAAGCCCGTCGCTTTGCCCAAGATGTCCCAGCAGGCAATATCGATTGGCGCTTTGGCGTAAGGGTGGCCGCGCAGTCCCTCGTCCATGGCTTTGTTGACCACATTCAAATCACGCGGATCAAGCCCGATCACGTGCTGCGCGAGTTCTTGCAAACCGGTGCGAACGCCCAAGGCATAGCTTGGCAAATAGGCAGAGCCCAGCGGGCAACATTCTGCATAGCCTGTAATGCCCTCATCTGTTTCAAGCGCAAGCACTGTTGAATCAAAGACTTCGATGAAATTGCCGTTGGACCAATTGTAACGGCCCTCACGTAAAGGAAGGTCGATTTGATAGACTCGTAGCGCTGTGATTTTCATGATGTTTCCTCCCGAGGGAAAGTCATTAAGGCAGAATAAAGCCGTGTTTAAAGGGGTCGCGATCATCTACATAAATTGTATTGTCGCCTGTTTTGCGCGCCCAGCCACCAATGGATGGGATAATCGCATCACGGTCGCCAACTTTTGTCGCCGCTTCGACACGGCCACGGAAAAGCGATCCAATAATGCTTTCGTGGATGAAATCTTCGCCCACTTTTAAATCCCCCATCGCCGCCCAATGGGCCATGCGCGCGGAGGTGCCTGTGCCACAAGGTGAGCGGTCAATTGCTTTGTCGCCGTAAAAAACCGCATTGCGGGCAGACGCTTCTGGGTCACGCGCAGCGCCGGTCCACAAAATATGGCTGAGGCCATTGATTGCGGGGTGCTCTGGGTGTTGAAACTCGTACTTTTGATTCAATGCTGCGCGCAGCTTTGGCGACCAACGGATCAAATCGAGTGAGGATAGGCCTTCGATATCATTGAAGTTTTCTTGCGGTTCCACAATCGCATAAAAATTACCGCCATAGGCAACATCAACTTTAATCGTGCCCAGGTCTGGCACGTCAGCGGTCATGCCCGTTGCGTAGAGGACGCCCGCCACGTTGGTAATGCGCACTTCTTCGACAAACCCATCCACCATGGTGTATTCAGCTTTGATGCGCCCCGCAGGTGCGTCTAGATAAAGCACGCCCGGCTCTTTTGGTGTCACCAAACCTTCTTCGATCGCCATGGTCACCGTGCCGATGGTGCCGTGCCCACACATGGGCAAGCAACCCGATGTTTCGATGAACAGAATGGCAATGTCGCAATCATCACGCGTTGACGGATAAAGGATAGATCCAGACATAACGTCATGGCCACGTGGCTCAAACATGAGCGCAGTGCGCACCCAATCATATTCGGCCAAAAAGTGCGCGCGCTTTTCAAGCATGTTCGCGCCTTTTAGCTCAGGCCCACCTTCTGCCACCAACCGCACTGGGTTGCCACAGGTATGTCCATCAATGCACTTAAATGTATGTTTCGCCATGTTGGTTCCTAAAAGCGAGACGGGTTGAACGGGGTCATATTTATCGTTGGGGTGCGCCCTGCCACCAGATCAGCAACAAGCTTTGCGGTGGCCAAACTCTGGGTCAGACCCAAGTGGCCGTGGCCAAATGCATAAGTAATTTTAGTGCTGGCGGATGCATGGCCGATGGCGGGCAACGTGTCGGGCAGTGAGGGGCGAAAGCCCATCCATTGGGTGCCGCCGGTGGTGCTCAAATCGGGCAAAAACTTCTTCGCTTTTTGCAACATAATTTCTGAGCGTTTGTAGTTTGGTTCCGCTTCCAAGCCAGCAAATTCCACCGCACCGCCCACACGAATACCGGTGGAAAGCGGAGTCATAACAAAGCCATGGCTGCCAAACATCAATTGCCGCTTGAGGTCGAACGATCCCACTGGCAGCGTGGTGTTGTAACCCCGCTCGGTCTCTAATGGAATCTTATCGCCCAGCTTTTCGGTCAATCGATGTGACCAAGCACCTGCTGCGATGATGAGATTGTTGCCTTTGAGTTTTTGACCGTCAGCCAGAGTGATTTCGCCAGCGGAATTGGTGTCCAAAACTTCGGCTTCAATCAATTCTCCCCCATCAGAGCGCACCATATCCCAAACAGACATGGCCCAGAGATAGGGGTCATTTACCGTTTGCCAACTGGGCAAAAAGGTGGCGCTTCTAATGTGTGACGAAAGGCCGGGTTGCAGCTCAGCCAGTTCGTCGCCTTTTACGTGGCGAAACGGAATGCCATGCTCTTGCCGGGTTCTGTCGTTTTCCGCGTTGGCCTTTGCATCCGCCTCATTCTCATAAAGATGCAGCGCGCCATCGGAGCGGATTTGATTGCCCATTTTAGGCATCTCAGAAATCTTAGCAATTTCAGCTCGGGCCAGGTTCATCATCTCAGCTTGTACTTCAACGGAACGGGCATATTGGTCCGGCCAACTGGCGCGGAAAAACTTGAGCAGAAAGGGCGTTATTTTTGGCAAATAGGAAGGGCGAATACTGAGCGGGCCAAGCGGGTCCATCAACCATTTGGGCGCCTTCATCAACATGCCCGGCGACGCCAACGGCAGGAGGTCAGTCACCGCAAATGCGGCGGCATTGCCATAGCTTGCTTCTTGAGCAATGCCTTTGCGGTCAACCAGCGTGACCTTGCGGCCTTCATTTTGCAAATAGTGCGCGATCGAAAGACCGATGATCCCGGCCCCGACAATAATCACATCATGTAGCGCATCAGCTTTGGACATAGGATCACCTGATCAAAAGGGAGGGCACCCGGCGGCAAACCGCCGGGCGCAACTGTTGGTTATGGCAGGGTGTAAGCGGTTTTTACTGTGGTGTAGAATTCCGCTGCATAGGTGCCCTGCTCGCGTGAGCCAAAGCTTGAACCTTTGGTGCCGCCGAATGGAACGTGATAGTCCACGCCCGCTGTTGGCAAGTTCACCATCACCATGCCCGCTTGCGCGTTGGCTTTGAAGTGGCTCGCATGCTTAAGCGATGTGGTGCAAATGCCAGACGACAAACCAAATTCAGTGTCGTTTGCAACTGCCAAAGCCTCGTCATAATCCTTCACACGGATCACGCTGGCGACTGGGCCAAACACTTCTTCTTGGTTGATGCGCATGCCATTTGTGGTTTCTGTCACCAAAGCTGGCGCCATAAAGAAGCCTTCTGTGTCGCGGTTCAAACGTTGACCACCGACAACTTTGCCACCCTCTTTCGCTGCAATGTCCACATAATCCAAATCTTGCTGAAGCTGGCTTGCGTCAACCACTGGACCGATGTGGGTGTCGCTGCGCAAAGCATGACCCACATTAAGGCCAGCCAAACGTTCTTCAACTGCAGCAACAAATTTGTCGTGAATACCTTCGGTTACAACCAAGCGAGAAGATGCCGTGCAGCGTTGGCCAGTTGAGAAGAAGGCGCCGTTTACGCTCACTTCAACCGCATTGTTCAAATCGGCATCGTCGAGCACAACCATTGGGTTTTTGCCACCCATTTCAAGTTGTACCTTTTTCAAAAGCTTGCCGCATTCAGCAGCAATGCCGCGCCCTGTTGGCACAGAACCGGTAAAGCTGATGGCGTTAACTTTGTTTGATCCAACAAGCTGTGGACCCACTTTTGAGCCGCGACCAAACACAAGGTTGAACACGCCTTCTGGTAGGCCAGAACGCGAAATAATATCAGCCAATGCGTGGGCACAGCCCGGCACCAATTCAGCAGGTTTTAGAACCACCGCATTGCCGAAAGCCAAAGCTGGCGCAATTTTCCATGCAGGAATAGCAATTGGGAAATTCCACGGCGTGATGAGGCCAACGACACCAACTGGTGAGCGGGTTACATCAACTTCAACACCTGGACGCACGGACGCCAAACGATCGCCGGTTTGACGAATTGTTTCGCCTGCGAAGAATTTGAAAATCTGACCAGCACGGGCGGCTTCGCCAATGCCTTCAGGCAAGGTTTTGCCTTCTTCGCGTGACAATAGCTCGCCTAGTTCGGCTTTGCGTGCCAATATTTCGTTGGCAATAAAGTCCAAAACATCAAAGCGCTGCTGTGGCGTTGAAGCGGCCCACTGCACGGCGGCTGTGTGGGCTGCGTCAATTGCGCGGTCCATGTCAGCGGCTTCTGACACAGCGGCGTGGCCAAGAATGTCTGAGGTGTCTGATGGGTTGATATTTGGTGTCGACGCGGAAGTTTCTTCCCACGCGCCACCGATAAAGCTTTTATATTCCATTGAGTTACTCAACTTTCTGGGCAAATTGATTCTGATGGTTCAGCTTAAGCTGCAAGCGCTAAAACGTCAGCCTGCTGGCTCCAGCTATTGTACCATGTTTGGAACAGGTCGAACTGCTGCTTGGCGTAACGGCGTTGGCTGTCAGTCAGTGCATCTGTTTCATTAAAGTGCAATTCATATTCAGCATCGCCCTGCAACACCATCAAATATTTGTAGTAAAGCACCAAATCTGCGCCCTCATCGAATGAAGAGAGAACTTGGAAAGCTGTGTCCAACTCAAGCGCACGAACGCGGGCAACCGCATCGCCTTTTGCGGCTTTTTCGCAAAGCGCAACAAGGTGCAAAGCTTCTTTTGGCAACGCGTTGCCAATTCCGGTGATTGATCCACCAGCATCGCAGTTCACGTAGCCATGGAACACTTGTGTATCCACGCCAATCATTAAGTTCACGCTGTCGTCTTGGCTGGTGATGAATTCCGCCGCATAGCGCAGATCGTCAGCGCCGCCGAATTCTTTAAAGCCGATCAAGTTCGGGTGGTCTTTGCGCAGGTCAAAGAACAGGTCTGCGCGGGTGGCAAAGCCATAATATGGGCTGTTGTAGATCACAGCTGGCAAGTCAGGCGCTGCATTCAAGATCGCTGCGAAGTGATGACGTTGGGCTGCCATTGAGCTGCCGCGTGACAAGACGCGCGGGATAACCATCAAGCCATGTGCGCCAACTTTTTGCGCGTGAGCTGCGTGTTCGGCTGCGATTTTTGAGTTCACCGCGCCAGTGCCAACGATAGTTGGAATGCCTGCCGCCACGAGACGTGCAACGCCTTCCATGCGGTCAGCGTCAGTTAGCAAAGGCCAATCGCCCATTGAGCCACAATAAACAACAGCAGACATGCCCGCTTCGATAAGCTCTTTGCCTTTGCGCACCAGCGCATCAAAATCTACCGAGCGGTCTGCTTTGCAAGGGGTCATCAGTGCTGGAATGCAGCCAGAAAAGATATTCGCGTTCATTTCAATTTCCTTTGAAGATCAGTGCCGATTGCGCGCACCTATACGCGCGCCAACCGGATATTGGATATAATGTAAATCAGACTTATCGAACGTTGGCCAAGAATTTTGCCGTATGTTCGCTTTTTGGTTCAGAAAAAATCTGCTTTGGCGGGCCGATCTCTTCCATAATGCCTTGGTGGAAAAAGGCGACGCGGTCACTCACATCACGGGCAAAGCCCATTTCGTGGGTCACGCAAATCATCGTCATGCCCTCTTCTGCGAGCAGGCGCATGGTGTCGAGCACCTCGCCCACCAACTCAGGGTCTAACGCTGACGTTGCTTCATCAAACAACATGTAGGATGGCTCCATCGCCAACGCCCGGGCGATTGCCAAGCGTTGCTGTTGACCACCAGACAAAGCAGAAGGATAACTGTCGATCTTGTCGCCAAGCCCCACATGTTGCAGTTGCGCCCGGGCAATTTCTTTCGCTTCGGCTTTTGATTTGCCTTTGACGATTTTTGGTGCCAGTGCCACGTTCTCTAGTGCGGTGAGGTGCGGGAACGAGTTAAACTGTTGGAACACCATGCCCATTTTGGTGCGCAATTGATTGAGGTTTGTGCCTTTTGCGTGCACGGACACCCCATCCACTAAGACCTCGCCCTGTTGGATCGCTTCAAGCCCATTGATGCAATAAAGCAATGTGGACTTTCCAGAGCCGGACGCGCCGATAATCGAGAGCACTTCGCCCTTTTTGACGGTGAGGTCGATGCCTTTGAGCACATGCAGATCACCGAAATATTTATGTAGACCTTTAATCTCGATCATGACTGCCACTTCCTTTCTAGATGTGCTGCATAGCGTGAAATTGGATATGAAAGCGCGAAATAGAACGCGCCCGCTACCGCCAACACAAGCAAGGGTTGTTGGGTGCGCGTGATCAAGTCGCGCGCTACTTTTAAGAGTTCTGGATGGCCAAGTACCGACACAAGTGCGCTGTCTTTCAACACACCAAGTGCCACGCCGACCCACGACGGGAAGACCGCCCTTAGGCCGATCGGCCACACCACATGTTGCATGGTTTGCACATAGCTTAACCCGAGCGAGCGACCTGCCCGACGCATGGGTGCGCCCACCGCTTCAATGCCGCCGCGTGCCACATTGGCAACCAGCGCAGAGGTGTAAACTGCCAAGATCACCACACCAGCCCAGAAGGGGCTAATGGCCAACCCAAGCACATTGAATAGGTTGTAGAACAATACCAGCTGGATAATCAGCGGGATCGATCGGAACGCATCAAGTATAAGCCCAAGGGTGATGGCGCCAACGATTTTGCTTTCAGATAAGATCCAGCCAAAAAACACGCCAAGCAAAGTGCCGGTGGAAATGGATAGGGCTGAAATAAGCAGCGTTTGCCAAGCGGCCTGAGCTAAAAACCAAAGGTCTTTTGGGCCAAAGCCGGAGAAGAATGAAATCGGTTCGTTCATCGAATTACCCTTCCCTAGTAGCGGAACATGCGCCAAGCGATGAGCCTGGAGATGCCGAGAATGAATTTGACCATGGCGTAATAGATAAGCGCGGCCACTGCGAAATATTCGAATATGCGGAACGTTTTGAACGCTAAGGCTTGGGTTTCGCCCGCCAATTCACGGAAACCAACGATCATCGCCAAAGAGCTCATCAACACCGCCCAAACCAATTGGTTGGTCATGGGGTGATAAACAATGCGGAACACTTGGGGGATGATGATCCGCGTGTAGCTTTGCCAAGCCGACATGCCCAAGGAGCGCGCTGCACGCAATTGCGTATCAGGAACGGCCTGGAATCCGCCGCGAAAGTTTTCCGCCAAATAACCAGCGTTGTTGAACGTTAGGCCAAATAGAACGATCAAATAGGGTGTGAGGTGCATACCGAACGCGCCCAAACCAAAAGAGAAAAAGAACAGTTGAAACAAGGCAGGTGTATTGCGCGCTGTTTCCACCCAAACCGAAGCGACCCAAGCTAAGGGTTTTGGTCCATTCATGCGCAGCAACGCCAAAACCATACCCAACGTGATACCGATAATCATGGAGAGCACAGAAATTTGCAGGGTGACCAAACTTGCTTCAAGCAAATCGGGCAGCTTGCGCATCACCGGACGCCAGTGGAACGTATATTCAAAATTCATTGCGCCTTCTCCTTTCCTTTTGGTTCAAGACCTGCCCGCGACCAAAGCCGCGAGCAGATGAATTGATGGTCAAGGGATTAGTAAAGAACGCCAGGGATACGCAGCTCAGGTGCTGTATCGCCAACAT
>NZ_CAKZPW010000312.1:0-1192 GCF_937139385.1 uncultured Maritalea sp.
ATCATTCTAAACAAGGATTTTTACGCTTCACCAGCAATCTGAGTTAGAGTTGAAATGCGGGCGATTTGAAAAACCTGACTAAATGGTCAGAAAATGTTTGACCTTTTGGTAAAAATATCAAATGATATATGCTGAAGGAAAGTGTTGCTGGTACGCTTTGGTTATTCGGTTTGAGGAGATCGGGTAACATATTTACAAAGTGCGGCGGCTAATCTGGGGAGGACTATTAATGAGCGAAGCTGATTTCGCGACGCGGGATATCCGTAACGGTCGCCTTGACCAAATAGACTATGAATCCAATTTTGAGGATCTGCACGCGCCCCTCACCCGCCATGAGGCGATGGTGGAAGCGGAGCGTTGCTATTTTTGCTATGATGCGCCGTGTATGACCGCGTGCCCCACCAGCATTGATATTCCTCTTTTCATTCGGGAAATTGCGGCAGACAACCCATCGGGTTCGGCCAAAACCATTCTCAACCAGAACATATTGGGCGGCATGTGCGCCCGGGTATGCCCCACCGAAACGCTTTGCGAAGAAGTGTGTGTGCGTGAAGAAGCGGAAGGCAAGCCAGTAAAAATTGGTCAACTGCAACGCTACGCAACTGACCACCTGTTCGAGACCGCAAAAGAGCACCCGTTTAAACGCGCCGCCTCAACCGGCAAACGTGTTGCCATCGTGGGCGCGGGCCCAGCTGGCCTTTCGTGTGCTCACCGATTGGCGATGCACGGACACGACGTCACAATTTTTGAAGCGCGGGCAAAAGCTGGCGGATTGAACGAGCACGGCATCGCTGCTTACAAAACCACTCACAATTTCGCGCAGCTTGAAGTTGACTTTGTGTTGGGCATTGGCGGCATTGAAATCAAAAACAACCAGGCCCTTGGACGTGACATTTCTGTTGCACAGTTGCGCGACGAATTTGACGCGGTGTTTATTGGCGTTGGCTTGGGCAACACCAATAATCTTGGCCTTGATGGCGAAGACAATGATGGTTGCCTAGACGCTGTTGATTATATCGAAGAGCTGCGTCAAACCGACGATTTGAGCTCCCTGCCCGTTGGGCGTGATGTGGTGGTGATCGGTGGGGGCATGACCGCCATCGACATCGCCATTCAAACAAAATTGCTGGGCGCAGAAAATGTCACCATCGCCTATCGTCGCGGGCAAGAAGCAATGAACGCCAGCCTTTAT
>NZ_CAKZPW010000313.1:0-36459 GCF_937139385.1 uncultured Maritalea sp.
TAATGCTTTTGGAAACAAAGTGGGTGAAGTTAGACGATGAGTCTAAAATATCGTCCAGCCATGAATGCAGGAAAGCCGCGTTGGGCTCATCGCTTTTGATGGTGCTATCAGCTAGCTTGAACAGATCAAATACGGCTTCTACCGCCTCTAAGTCGGTAGTCGTTTCCATCAGGCTTTTGTTGTATAGCAAGACAGGGAAGCGACTCCAGGTCAGGTCGTATTGTTGCCTGAGTGCTTTGAGCGAGGTGTGACCATTCAGAAACGTTTCACCGGCGTAGAGTATATGACCGATTTCTTTGTTGAGCTGTACGATTTGCCACATCACTTCACGCTCAGCGCGTTCGGTGTCGCCATAGGTTTTGATTAAGTTCTGGACGCTTAACGAGATGCACACAAGTAACAATGGAGCCGTGAGAATCATCGAGATGAGCTTTAATCGTTTTATCAGGTATCGCTGTGCCATGGTATAAATTATCCACTCACGAACTTCATGAATGGTGTCTCCAAATCAGATTTATTATTGTTATTTTAGATTTTGTAAATCTATTTCGAGACAAAACCAAAAAAATGAGAAATTGGGGCCGATTTTGGACATTTCAAAACAATTCGATACCAGGGATCACAATGCAATATTTGAAAGGCTAAATGCGGCCGCTACAGTTGCACCTGGGTTCAAACTACTCACGATTATGGAATTAGACCAACCTGCTCAATTGGCCCGTCGTTCATATTCATCAAATCCTACCACATACCCAACCAGCGGCACCAAACCCATTCTCAAAACACAGTGGTTCAAAGATGTTGTGGAATCACAAAAACCATTTCTGGCCAATTCGCCCGATCAAATGGGCGATCAATTTCCTGATCTGGACATTATTGAAAGTCTTGGTTGCGGCTCAATTGTAAATGTCCCTGTCGTCAAATCAGGGAAAACCGTGGCAGTCATCAACATATTGCACGAGACAGGTTATTTCACCGACCAACGGTTCAAAGAGGCATTGGCGCTCGCAAAATTTTTGTAAATGCCAACTGGGCGTGCCTTGCTTGACTTGACGAACAGCATGACCATCTTAGAACAAAACCAACACAGCCACTGCAAAGGACCAGACAGCCATGGAAATATCGCAAATCGCAACTTCGACCGTCGATTGGCTTAATGGTTATGGCATGAGCATTCTCACCGCCTTTGTTGTTTTGATTGTTGGTTGGTTCATCGCAAAGTGGCTTGCCCAACTCGTTGTGCAGCTCCTACCAAATACCAAAGCATTTGACGAAACTGTGGCACCTATGTTTGGCCAATTGGTGCGCTATGGCGTCATTATCACCGCTTTGGTGATCGCCTTGAGCGGACTTGGCGTGCAAACAGCCTCTATTATCGCGGTCATCGGTGCCGCTGGCTTGGCCATCGCCTTGGCGCTGCAAGGCACCCTATCCAACATAGCTGCTGGTGTGATGATTATCTGGCTGCGCCCCTTCAGCGTTGGCGACTATATTGAATCAAGTGCGGTCAATGGCACTGTTAAGCAAGTTGGACTTTTTGCAACCCAACTACGTACCATCGATGGGCTTTATGTCTTCACGCCAAATGCGAAAATTTGGGATGCAACAATCATCAACTACAATAAAGAAATGACCCGTCGTATTTCTTTTGATGTCGGCATTGATTATAGCGCCGATATCGACTTGGCGCGTAAGGTTTTGTTAGAAGTGGCAACATCTGATGAGCGCGTTCTCACAACACCTGAACCCGTTGTATATGTCATGAACTTGGGCGCAAGCTCTGTTGATCTGCAACTGCGCGCGTGGACCCGCACAGCAGACCATTGGGAAACCCGCATGGCGATCAATGAAGCAGGCAAAAAAGCGCTCGATAAAGCTGGTGTGGAAATACCGTTCCCACACATGCGCATTCTGGCGCCAGAGCTGTCACCAAAATAATTTGCACACCACTATTGACCTAGAGCAGCTCCAACCCCCTATTTATCTGAGATAGTCAGATATGAAAGGGTGTCCAAATGAATATTGGTGAAGCAGGAAAAAAGAGCGGACTATCTCCCGATACCATCCGGTTTTATGAAAAGCGGGGCCTAATCCTTTCAACCAAACGGGACGAAAAGGGCCATCGCTATTACGCCGAAAACGATGTGGGTTGGCTCGGCTTGCTCGCCTGTTTGCGCGGAACTGGCATGCCCCTAGCCGAAACAGAGACCTTCACCCATCTGGTGCATGAGGGTGAACACACGGTGCCTGATCGCATTGATTTGCTTGAAAATCACCGCAAACGGTTGGCGCAAAAACGTGCGGAGCTTGATGCCTATGAAACCCATCTCGACGAAAAAATCGCCTATTACAATTCCGTGCTCGAAAAACAAAACAAAGAGGCAGCCCAATGAGTAAGCCAGACATCACATTGTGGACCGGGCAAACCATTCCGCGTCTTGGTTTTGGTTGTTGGGCCATCGGGGGCCCATTTTGGGCAGACGCGATCCCTGTGGGGTGGGGCGTTGTGGACGATAATGAATCAAAAGCCGCCATTGCCGCCGCACTTGATGCGGGCATTCGCTTTTTCGACACCGCAGACGTTTATGGCGCGGGCCACTCCGAAAAAATCGTAGGTGAAGCCTTAAAGGGGCGCAACGACGTTTTTGTTGCGACAAAGTTTGGCAATCAATTCAATGAAGACAACAAACAAATCACAGGCAAAGGCGCAGACCGCGCTTATATCCGCAAGGCCGTGCAATCTTCCCTTCGGCGCTTAAAACGCGATGTAATCGACCTCTATCAACTGCATATTGATGACCTTGATGGCGACGATGCAAAAGAAACCCAAGCAGCCTTAGAAGAGCTTGTGCAAGAAGGTTTGATTAAGGGCTACGGTTGGTCAAGCGACCACCCCGACAACTCGAGCCAATGGCTTGGCGCACCGAACTACCGATCAATTCAACATGACCTCAACCTTTTCACCCCGGCAAACGAGACGCTGGCCATTGTGGAAAAGCACAACATGCTGTCCATTAACCGCGCACCATTAGCGATGGGCATGTTGGGCGGCACCTATAAGATCAACCATAGTTTTGGCGAAGACGATGTACGCTCCGGCGGCGCACCCTGGCTCAACAAAATGGGCCATGTTCGTTCTGCAGAAGACGCCCAACAACGCCTTGACGGCATTCGCGAAATCTTGACCACAGGCGGAAGAACCGTTGCCCAAGGCGCGCTAGCCTGGATTTGGGCACACAGCGACAAAGCGCTCCCCATCCCCGGTTTTAGAACCGTAGCACAAGCTGAAGAGAACGCGGGCGCGTTAGAGTTCGGTCCGCTGGATGTGGACACAGTGCAAGAAATTGACCAACTCGTTAGCGGTGAAATGATTTAGCCTAAACTGGGCGGCGAGGTGCCGCCCAATCAATGGTCTTTGATGCCCTGATAGGCCCGTTTTCCCCAGATCTGCTCCACTCGTTTGTTGCGGCCGCATGTGAAGCGATAAAAACTATATTTCAGCTTATTCTTCTTGTAATAGTCTTGGTGGTATCCTTCCGCCGGATAGAAGGTCATCGCAGGTTGCACAATGGTCGCCACATGACTTTTAAGCTCAATAGCAGCTTGCCGTTTGGCATCGGCTGCCACTTTTAACTGTCCATCATCCAGCGCAAAAATGGCGGTGCGATAGCTGTCCCCCCGATCACAGAACTGCCCGTCCGCATCTGTCGGATCGACCGAGCGAAAAAAGATGTCCACCAATTGACTATAGGCAATCACGGTCTCATCATATTCGATCTCAACGGCTTCAAAGTGCCCTGTGTTTCCTGCGGTAACCTGTTTGTAGGTAGGATTTTCTACCGTGCCACCGGTGTACCCCGAGCGCGCTTCAATTACGCCGGTCACCTGTTCAAAATCACACTCAACACACCAAAAACAACCACCGGCGAAAATCGCCTTCTCTCCCGCCTGCGCAGCGGTTCCGGCCAATAAAATCGCTGTAATTACACCAATGTTAAACAGAATTCGCATGTTACCGCCTTTTCGTTGCTCAGCCCATGCAACCACCTTAGCCGAACACAAACAATTCACATTGGTTTGAATCAAAAAGGGCGCGGCCAATTTGGACGCGCCCTAAATTCGAGTTTATATCAAGCAGCCCTAGCCAGCCATTACGCCCTGCGCCGATGCACCCCGCTCCATCAACAAGCGGTTATAGGCATTCAAATAGGCCCGAGCGGATGCCACCAAAGTGTCTGGTTCTGCGGTGCGGCCAGAAGCAATTTTGCCATTCATTTCAAGCCGGACATGGGCATTCGCTTGTGCATCTGTGCCCCCGGTTACCGCATCAACACCATAATGGACAAGGTGCGGGTTGGCCCCAACGGCTTCTTTGATCGCATTGAAAATAGCGTCCACAGACCCAGTGCCTGAAACCTTGACCGACTTCGCGTCGCCTTCAACAGAAACAGTTAGCTCACATGTGTGATCCCCGCCAATGGCTGAAGAAACACTCATGGCCACGAGTTTGATTTTATCTTCGATTGAGCCCATTTCATCGTCGACCAAAGCAATCAAATCTTCGTCGTAAACATTCTTTTTGCGGTCAGCCAATTCTTTGAAACGGACAAAGGTTTCTTGGAATGCATTGTCACCCAACTCATAACCCAAGTCTTTCAATTTATCTTTGAAAGCCGCGCGGCCAGAGTGTTTGCCCATCACCAAGGAGGTTTCTTTAATCCCTACGCTTGCTGGGGTCATAATCTCATATGTCTCTGCGTTTTTCAGCATACCGTCTTGGTGGATGCCACTTTCATGCGCGAAAGCATTTTTGCCCACGATGGCTTTATTGAATTGCACGGGGGTATTGCACGCAGCAGAAACAATTTTTGACGCGCGGGCCAAGTGGGTCGCGTCAATCTCTGTATGGAAAGGCAAAGCATCGCCTCGGGTTTTCAGCGCCATCACAATTTCTTCAAGCGCGGCGTTGCCGGCGCGTTCACCCAAACCATTAATGGTGCACTCCACTTGGCGCGCGCCAGCTTGAACACCGGCAATAGAGTTGGCAACGGCCATGCCCAAATCATTGTGGCAATGGGTAGAAAATATGGCCTTGTCCGCGTTGGGCACGGTCTCAATCAATGTTTTGAACATCGCGAAATATTCTTCAGGGACAGAGAACCCAACGGTATCTGGGATATTGATTGTCGTTGCGCCCGCATTGATAGCGGCTTCAACACATTTGGCCAAATAATCAATCGGCGTCCGGGTTGCATCCATGGCCGACCATTCAACATCGTCGATCAAATTGCGCGCTTGCGTCACAGATTGTGTAACAAGTTCCAAAACCTCATCTTGGTTCTTATTCATCTGATATTTCAGATGAATTGGAGATGTTGAAACAAAAGTATGGATGCGCCCACGCGGCGCCAACCGCACAGCGGCCCCTGCCCGCTCGATCTCCGCACGAATGGCGCGCGCCAACCCCGCAATCACCGAGTTCTTCGAACGGCGTGCGATTTCCGAAACAGCTTCAAAATCGCCATTTGAAGCGATTGGAAACCCAGCTTCGATAATATCGACGCCCATATTGTCAAGCAACTCAGCCACTTGCAGTTTTTCTTCAAACGTCATTGTTGCGCCGGGGGCCTGTTCGCCATCGCGCAATGTGGTATCGAAAATGAAAACACGGTCAGTGTTGGATTGTGAAGTGCTGCTCATGATGTAGTCCTAATATGGTCGACCCTTGATAAAACAATCGGGCCGGAAAAATTCAATTTCTTTCGGCTTTTGTTTTGTCTCCCCTAAACACCCGCTCTCACGCTGAGAACTGTCGGTACTCAGGGGCAAATAAGGAGGAGGTCGAGAAGGAGAGTTTGGTTGTCGCGCGCAAGATCACGTGCCGCAGCCAAACGGCGGGCAGTCTTGTGATCTTCAATTTCAAACGCGTCGCGGATCATGCAACCATTGCTCCAAAGCACTCATCAAAAAATCAATGCGATTCAACGCATAGCAAATTTTTTGGGCCCTGCAAACGGCCTAATTCATCATTTCCGTCCACATTGGCCAAAACCAAACGCAGATTGAGCACTACCCTTAGAACGTCAGCACCGCCAAAATGAGCGCCAATGTGGCCATCCCACCGTTGAGCATGCCAAGTCTTTTGGCCTTGGCTCTTGCGTCTGCATCCCCTGCAGCAACAAGCGGACCAAGCCGTCCCGCCACAAATATAGAAACGGTCAACACGATAACCGCCGTTATTTTGGCGAAAAACGTAAGTCCCAAATCCATTGGGTTTGGGTAAGCCACTAAAAGCATTGAAATGCCGGTGATCCACAAGAGTATTATCGCCGCACGGCCCAAACCACCAAATCTCTTAGTGATACCCAGAATGGCTCTACCGGCGTCGCTTTTAACATCGCCCAATTGTGCGGACGCAACCGCGGTCGCTATTCCAATGCCAATACCAATACACATTGAAAACAAGTGCACCATCAGCAAAATCTTCAATAGAATGTCCATGCTATCCCCCTAACATGATTGAAAAACCTAGGCCCAGCACAAAATCAATGCAAGGAGCGGCTGTTATAGCAAACTGCTGCTACTCACTACCTAGGAACAAAGTACCCTCGCCCACCAAAATGGCGTTGCCGCCAATTCCAGCATGGGTCAACTGACCATTTTCAAGCTTAATCTGCGCTTCAATATAGCTCGGACGACCCATTTCCATCCCTTGGGCGATGGTGAAGTCTACTAGCCCCTCACCCTCATAATATTGTTGTGCCAACAACCCACAAAGCGCGGCTGTAGCGGAACCGGTGGCAGGGTCTTCTTTCAGACTGCCCAAACCAATGAACGCCCGGGCCGCGAACTGCACGTAGCGCATATGATCAACGGGTGTAAAAACATAGACTTTGTCGCTGACACCGCCATAAACATCAGCCCAGCCCCGCCGCTCTAATTTGATCGCGGCTAACGCGTCTTGGTCGCTAACTGGCACCAACACAAAAGGCACCCCGGCGCTATAAATGGTGGGTTGCATGCTCCCCCAACCAATTTGCTCCGGTTGCAAACCCAAAGATCCAGCAATTTTCTCTATATCAGGTGCATCGCCAACTTGTTTGGGCAATTCAGGAAGGCCAAACCGTGCATGGCCACTGACTTTGTTCAATCGCTCTGTGATCGCAACAATTGTGCCGATTTTTTCTTCCAATCGAACGGCTGTGATCCGTTGTTTCAAACCAAGCAAGACCGCTGTGCCAACCGTCGGGTGTCCTGCAAATGGCAATTCTTCAGATGGTGTAAAAATGCGCAGATTTGCGACATGGCGTTCGTTCTTGGGCGAACACACAAATACAGTTTCACTCAAGTTGAATTCTTTTGCGATCTCTTGCATTTGATTTGTTGGAACATTATCCGCATCAAACACCACCGCAAGTGGGTTGCCCTGAAGGCGCTTTTTGGTGAAAACGTCAATAATCGAATATGGCAACTGCATTGTGCTCTCCCACCGCCCGCGTCAGCAATAAATTGAACACATCAATAGCATTGATTCGACCATCTGTAATGCGCATGAACAAATTCTCTCGTGCAAAAACATCGGAGAGAAAAATGATCACCTGCTATGTCCAATATGAGATTGAGCCAGATAAACTTGACGAGTTTGAACACTACGCAAAACTCTGGGTTCCCCTTGTGCAAAAGCACGGCGGCTATCACAATGGCTATTTCATGCCCCACGAAAGTGCAAATGATCTAGCGCTGGCGCTGTTTTCTTTTGAGACACTTGCCGATTATGAGCGGTACCGCACTGATATTGCAAATGACCCAGAATGTGTCGCCGCTTTCCAATATGCAAAAGACACCAAATGCATCCGCCGCTATGACCGGCAGTTTTTGAAGCCATTTATGGTGCCAAACATGTAGCGTGTTAGCACAAAAAAAGGGGTGGTTAAAAACCACCCCCAAGTTAGCTCTGGGAGAGCTAGGGTTTATTCTTTTGAAAGCTTGGTGCAGATCTAGTTGCGGTCTTTATCAACCAATGCACCAGCTTTAATCCATGGCATCATATCGCGAAGTTTTGCGCCAACTTCTTCGATTTGGTGCGCGTCATTGTTGCGACGTGTCGCTTTAAACTTAGCACCGCCCGCACGGTATTCTTGAATCCACTCAGAAGTGAACTTACCAGATTGGATGTCGTCCAGAACGCGCTTCATTTCAGCTTTAGTTTCTGAAGTGATGATGCGCGGACCAGTTACATACTCGCCCCACTCAGCTGTGTTTGAGATCGAGTAGTTCATGTTGGCAATGCCGCCTTGATAGATCAAGTCAACAATAAGTTTTACTTCGTGCAAGCACTCGAAATAGGCCATTTCTGGTGCATAACCAGCTTCAACCAATGTTTCAAAACCAGCGCGGATCAATTCAACAACGCCACCACAAAGAACAGCCTGCTCACCGAACAAATCAGTTTCGCACTCTTCTTTGAAAGTTGTTTCAATGATGCCAGAACGACCGCCGCCAACGCCTGAAGCATAAGCAAGACCAATGTCTTTTGCGTTGCCAGTTGCATCGTGGTGAATGGCGATAAGGCAAGGTACACCGCCGCCTTTTTGATATTCGCCGCGCACGGTGTGGCCTGGGCCTTTTGGTGCAACCATCAAAACATCGATGCTGTCTTTTGGTTCAATCAAACCGTAGTGAACGTTCAAACCGTGTGCAAAAGCAATCGCTGCGCCGTCACGAATGTTTGGTGCGATTTCATCTTTATAGATGTCCGCCTGCAATTCGTCTGGCGTTGCCATCATCATCACGTCGGCCCATGCAGCTGCTTCTGCAACGCTCATGACTTTAAGACCATCAGCTTCAACTTTTTTCGCCGTTGCAGAGCCTTCACGCAAAGCAACAACCAAATTGGTCGCACCAGAATCTTTAAGGTTCAACGCGTGCGCGCGGCCTTGGCTACCATAACCAATAATGGCTACTTTTTTCGCTTTGATCAGATTTAGATCAGCGTCTTGATCGTAATAAACACGCATTGTGTTATCCCTCTTAAATTATCTTATTATTCGGGCGAGATTGTTCTCACCTTGTTTCATCGAACGCCGTAAAGCGTCACAAATTGTTCAACCGCGCGCTTGGCATCGCGCACCACATCGGTCTCGCTTAACACTAGATCTTCGCCAAGCAGTAGTCGGATTTGCACATCTTTGATCACCAAACCAAAAAATGTGCGAAATGCTTCTTCTTCGTCGCTAAAGTGCAACAAACCTGCCCCACGCCCTGCTTTCAGCAACGGTTTTAGCCGCTGGCCAACCGCAAAACGGCCATTCATCAAAACCGTAGTACCCAAATTGCTCAATGGCCCGGCATGGGTAATGGCCAAACGATTCAAAGCAACTGAAATGTCGCCAGAAATCACTTTGAGCCAATCAAACGCAAATTGTTCCAAATGTGACTGCAAAGCCTCACGCGACATACGTTGTGGGCCAACAGGGACAGAGCGAACCTTTGCTGCCTGCCATTGCACAATCGCTGTTAGCAATCCATCGCGATCACCAAACCATTTATAAAGAGACTCTTTTGAACAACGCGCACGCCGCGCCACACCGGTCATGGTCAGCTTGTCGCCAACCTCCACCAAAAGTGAAAGCGCAATATCAAGCACATCCTGCTGACGCGCCGTCAATTCTTCATCGCCTAAACGCACGGCTTGAGCCAAAGCAAATCTCCAATGGTAAAGTAAACACTAACAGAACCGTACCGTACGGTTCGGTAAATTGCAAGCAGAAAATTGATATTTGGTTTTGATCCCGTCAAAAGCGTAAGACTGTGACGCACAGCACTTTTCAAATCAGTTGTCGAAAATCCAAAAACCGTCTCTTTATGAACTCCGCCAAAGAAAGAGCACCCGCCCAATTTCCCGGCAAACCTTGACTTGCATCAGGGCATATCCCCTGCGCCCCGTCTATCATTCACCAAATCTCGGGGGAAAAACGATGCGGACACTGATTATCTATTTTTCAAAAACGGGCAACTCTCAACAAGTGGCCCGACGAATGGCTGAACGTCTATCTGCCGACCTTCAAGAAATACTTTGTGATCAATACTTAGGATCCGCGGGGGACCTTTGGGCGGGTTTTGACAATATTATCGGGCGCACACCAAAACTTGCGCCAATCAATGACCTAAATGAATATGATCGGATCATCATTGGCGGACCAATTTGGCTTGGCCGTCCGTCAGCCCCAATTCGCGCTGCCGCAGAACAATATGCAAAAGGCAGAGTAGATTGTGGAATCTTTGTTTGTGGCATGGGTCCTGAAGATCTAGACAGCGCCGCCAAGCAGCTTGCCGCACTGTTCGACCACAAGCCAGCAGCGGTTTTTAAAACGCATGGTAGTATGTTGGGTTCTGCCGAGTTTGAGAATGAGTTGGACCGCTTTTGTGGCGAATTCACAAACCAACTTGAAACGACCAAACACGCGTAATCAGTTACTCACCGACCCGTATTTCATATTCGCGGGGAATCCCCTCAGTCACCTTAAACCATGCCGACGCTTTGGTTCGTTTCTGATGTGCCTCAAAGGCTGCCTGATCAACAAACAGCTCCGCCACCTTAAACCGCCCCTCAATTTGAGTGGATGGCACCACCTCAAACGAAACACACCCCGGCTCGCCGCGCGAAAGCTCTATGTGCAACGGTAACGCCGCTTCAACTTTAGCTATTCGGTCTTTTGGCACATCAATGTAGCCATTTAGATATACCATTTGTGACATGAATAACGTTCAATCACGGCCCGAGAAGCAACACAAGCGTTTTTGCACATCTACTGAACGTGGACACACGAAATGTTTACCTACCAAACAACTGCTGCAGAAAGAATTGCAAATTCTTCTGTGCCACTTCGTCGGCTTCGCGCAGCTTAAGGTGCCTTCGGAATTTGCCTTTCCCCTCAAGAACACCTTTGGGATCTTCCAATTCAGCACCAAACGAAAACTCAACGGACACATGAGCCTTATGAACGAAGTAACCACACAGCCGGGTTGAATGATCATCCGGCTCCAATTCCATCATCATACCCCCATACATTTCGCGCGCCGCGGCATCAGGTAGATGCTGCGCAATCGATTCTTCGATGGCATCAACAATTGGTTTCGATTGAAAAACTGTCATTGCGGTGCCACAGGAGAAGCCAATTCGACCAGGCACCCGTTAAGGTCACGCACGTAGGACACCACTTGCCCCCAAGGTTTTTGAGTCGGAGAAAGAATGGGCTTAGCACCATTTTGCACCGCTTTTTTATAGGCAGAATCAACATCATCCGTCACCAAACAAACCTCCCAAGCTGCGGGCAACTCGCGCGCTCTGTTGGGATAGACCGCAATGTCATTATCAGCGGCGGCATCTTCTAAAGCGAAGGTGAGTGCTGTGTCACCGGTTTCCATTTCGGCATAATCACCAGCCTCATGAATGAACCTACGCTTCAAGCCAAACGCATGTTCAAAAAACTCAACCGTTGCAGTGACGTCCTTCACGTAAATGATTGTATATCCAAGTTTCATTTCAACACCCTTTGTTTTGCAGTGAAGCTAATGCAAACTCCAATGCACGTCTTGAACAAAACGGACATCAATTTATCGGCAAGCCGGGAAGTGATAAATGAGGAGGAATGTTTGAGGGCGAAAAACCACCCATTTTTGAAAATGCGCGGGTCAAATGCGAATGGTCGGCATAGCCCGTTTCAAACGCTGCATCGGAAATAGACAAACCACCTTCAACGATCAATCGCAACGCACGGTGAAACCTGATGATCGAACAATAGGCCTTGGGCGAAACATGAACAGCGCGCATAAATTCACGCCGAAAATGGCGCTCGGAAATGTTTAAAATTCCCGCCCTGTCAGAAATGCGTACGCGTCCACCGGACAAGTGAAAACGATCAATGGTGCTGCGCACCCAATTTGGAAATGTGGTGACCGACAATGTTTCCAGCGCCATATCCAGCACTTTGCGCAAATGCGCGCACGTTTGGATTGGCTTGGCCAATGCAATGACGGGTGCAAAAATGCGATCTGCATCTGCTTGCGATAGGGTCGCGCTCTTCCCCAGAGGAGAAACCAATTGTTTGATCGCGGATGTTTGTTCTGGCTTTAACCGCACGCCAATCCAGCAGTCATCCGCTTTGTACTCAATATGATAGGGTGAAATCATTGGTAGTGAAACGATGGGCCGGACATTGGTTATCCGCTCACCATTTTGTTGGAACCTTAAGATTAAATCCGAGCGTGCATCTGGCAAGATTGTTGCTTCGCCCGACGTCTCCGCCTCGAACGTCCAAAACTGCTCGGCCCAACGTTGCTGCCGCCGAGAAGGCTGGTTTTCCAAATAACCTCGCAAAGCGAAACCTAACTAAGGAGTAATGGGGCCACGCGCGATCACGCGACCCCAATTGGATTAAACAGCAGCCAATGCCTGCTCAATATCGGCAATAATATCGTCAACATGTTCAATGCCAACGGAAATCCGCACAAGGTCTTCCGACACCCCTGCAGCTTTCAGCTCGTCTGCGCTAAGCTGACGGTGGGTTGTGGAGGCTGGGTGACACGCGAGAGATTTTGCATCGCCAATGTTCACCAAACGCAAGATCATGTTCAAACCGTCGATGAACTTACCGCCGTTTTCGCGGTCGCCCTTGATGCCAAAGCTCAAAATGCCTGAGGCTTTGCCGCCGGAGATTTTGGCCGCAAGATCATGATACGGAGACGATTTTAGACCCGCATAATTGACCCAAGCAATCTTGTCGTGCGCTGAAAGGTATTCAGCGACTTTTTGAGCGTTTTCGCAATGGCGCTCCATGCGAAGGCCAAGTGTCTCAAGCCCTTGCAAAATCAAGAAAGCATTCATCGGCGAAATCGCAGCGCCGGTGTTGCGCAAGGGCACAACCCGTGCCCGGCCAATAAAGGCCGCTTCGCCCAATGCTTCGGTGTAAACAACGCCGTGGTATGATGGATCAGGCTCGTTCAACAAGGGGAAACGTTCTTTGTTCGCAACCCAATCAAACTTGCCACTATCAACAATAATACCGCCAATCGAGGTGCCGTGTCCGCCGATATATTTGGTGAGGGAGTGCACAACAATGTCTGCACCATGTTCAAACGGACGGCACAAAAATGGTGTGGCAACAGTGTTGTCAACAATCACCGGAACCCCATGGGCATGAGCGATTTCAGCCAGTTTTTCAATATCAACAACATTGCCTGCCGGGTTACCAATACTTTCGCAGAACACGGCTTTGGTGTTTGCGTCAAACAGTTTTTCAATACCTTCAAAGCTGGCATCAACCATGCGCACATCAATGCCCTGGCGCGGCAATGTATGTTCAAACAGGTTGTATGTTCCGCCGTAAAGCTGCGCCACAGAAATGATGTTGTCGCCAGCTTCTGCAATGGTTTGAATGGCATAGGTGATTGCTGACATGCCTGATGCAAGGGCAAGGCCCGCAATGCCACCTTCCATTTCCGCAACCCGTTGCTCCAAGACAGCGGTGGTTGGGTTCATAATGCGGGTATAAATATTGCCCGCAACTTTAAGGTCAAACAGATCAGCGCCATGCTGCGTGTCATCAAAAGTATAAGATGTTGTTTGATAAATCGGCACGGCCGCAGCCTTCGTGGTGGCTTCAGATGTATAGCCATGGTGAAGGGCGAGTGATTCAAGTTTCATCGGTCAGTCCTTGCTAGTGGTTTTCGACCTTCACACTAGCAATTTTTGCACAGACTAAGCTAGTCAGATTGCCGCACAATCGGAACACTGAAATGCTATTCTATTTGGGCCCAACTGCGCCAATTAATCATCTTGATAAATGTCATTTAATGGCCAATAGTGGTGCTCAATAATACTATTTGTGAAAATGATTTTTCCAAAAAGAAAACTAAATCGCTGAACATAGCGCACAATAAGAAAAGTCATTTGCACGGATTCTTGGGAGGAAGACCATGCATTTTAAGACTATGTTTCTTGGCGCTTGCATTGCACTTGCAAGTTCATTCGGCGCAGCGAGCGCGCAAGAGCGCACCATGATTGTTCTGGATGGATCTGGTTCTATGTGGGGCCAAATTGATGGCGTGCCCAAGCTGCAAATCGCCCGCGACACGTTGCGCGACGTTTTGAAAACCGTACCCGAAACGACAGAGCTGGGGCTAATGGCCTATGGGCATCGTAAAAAAGGCGATTGCACCGACATAGAGTTGATGGTTCCGCCTGCCACTGGCACGGCTTCACTAATCGCTGACAAAGCGGACAAGATGAAGTTTTTGGGCAAGACCCCCCTCACCGACGCGGTAAAACGCGCAGCAGAAGAACTAAGATACACCGAAGACACCGCTACTGTGGTCTTGATTACCGATGGTCTAGAAACCTGCAAAGCAAACGTGTGCGAACTAGGCAAATTGCTTGAATCCCAAGGCGCAAATTTCACCGCGCATGTGGTTGGCTTTGGTCTTTCAAAAGAAGAAGGCGCCCAAGTTGCCTGCCTGGCTGAAAACACTGGCGGTCAATATATTTCAGCAGAAAATGGCGATGCCCTTGCTGAAGCACTAAAGGAAACTGTGGTCGCCATTGTTCCAGCGATCACTTTGATCCCTGTTGATCAAAACAACACAAAAGTTACAGACATTACGCTGAATTGGAGCATTCTGGACAAAGACGGCAACGAAGTTCTGACCGACTATGGGTTTGGCGACGCCCACGGACGTCTAGATGCGGGCACTTACAATGTTAGCGTTTCTGGCACCGCAGCTTCCGGCGGTGGCGCAATTGACATATTGGCGGACGTCGCAAAACAAAGCTTTGAAATCACACTTGAAGTGCAAAGACTTGAGGCTACAGTAACCGCCCCTGAACAGGTTAGCGCCGGTGCTGAATTTGAAGTGAATTGGGAAGGACCGGATCACCAAAGTGACTATGTCACCATTGTTGAAAAAGGTAGCGATGAAGGCACATACAACGATTACGCCTACACCAAAAACGGCAATCCTGCCCAAATCGATGCACCCGATGGTTTGGGGGCTTACGAGGTGCGCTACGTGCATGGTGAAACCCGCAAGACCTTGGGCCGGGCCGACATAGAAGTTGTGGCCATAACTGGCTCTGTTTCCGCGCCCGCACAAGTTGGGGCAGGAAGCGAATTCGAAGTCGCCTTTACAGGACCTGCCTATGGGTCCGATTACATCACCATTGTTGAAGTAGGTGCAGAGCAAGGCACCTACAAAGACTATGCTTACGCCAAAAATGCCAATCCTGCTGTCATTCAAGCCCCGGATGGATTGGGCGAATATGAGGTGCGGTATGTCATCGGCAAAAGCAAGCGCACTCTCGCTTCAACAATAGTGGAAGTCACTGCCATTTCCGGCACGTTGGAATCGCCCGAAAGCGTGCCAGCGGGTTCCGAATTTGAAGTGCATTGGACCGGCCCAAGCAACAAAGGCGACTATATAACCATCGTAGAAAAAGGTGCGGCTGAAGGCAGCTACAAAAGCTACGCCTATACCCGACACGGCTCACCGGCCAAAATCGCCGCGCCAGACGCAGTTGGGGTGTACGAACTGCGCTATGTGATTGATTCAAGCAAACGCACATTGGTCAGTCGCCCCATCACTCTAACAGAGGTCACAGCAACCCTGAGCTTTGATGGCACGCCCATTCCGGGTGGCAAATTGCGCATCGATTGGACGGGACCAAATACCCCAAGTGACTACATCACAGTGGTTGAAATCGGCAGCGACGAAGGCAGTTATAATGATTACGCCTACACAAGGAACGGCTCACCAGCCGAAATAGACCTGCCAAAGGCTCTGGGCGCATTTGAGATTCGGTATGTGATCGGGTCTTCAGATCGCACACTCGCGGCTCTACCCATCACGCTAAAACCGGCCAGCGCCAGCGTTTCCGCCCCGAGCAATGCCAAGGCGGGCGACGCGATAGAGGTGAGCTGGACTGGTCCTGCCGCAAAAGGCGATACAATTGAAATCGTCGCAACTGGTTCGCCAGACAATGCCGCCCCGATTACAAGTGCGGGCACTGTTCAAGGCAGCCCATTGTTCATTTATGCTCCCGGCAGTCCCGGCAGCTATGAAGTGCGGTACAAGGTCAAAGACACTGGTAAAACATTGGCAACAACGCCGTTGAGCGTTGAATAAACCACAAACAAAAAAGGCCACCCAAATGGGTGGCCTTTCAAACTCAAAAGCGAGTTGGACTTAGTCCAAAAGCTCAAGATTTGTAGCAGATTCACGACCGTCGCGACCAGCTTCAAGATCGTAAGAAACTTTTTGACCGTCTGCGAGACCTGAAAGACCTGAACGCTCTACAGCTGAAATGTGCACGAATGCATCTTTGCCGCCATCGTCAGGTGAAATAAAGCCGAAGCCTTTAGTTGAATTGAAGAACTTAACTGTACCGTTAGCCATGGTAATACCTATTGTAGTGATGTTTGACGCAACACACGCCAAACTAATTGTCCCTCATGCAACATGCACAAAGGGGTAACGTTCGCCATTATAAGGGGAAAACCATTCTAACCGGCAAGCCGGGCATCAAGTTAGCCAAAGACGGCTGAAAACGTAAGAAGCTCTATAACTCATTGACAAGAAAACGCAAGCTTTAAGTGTGGGGCGCCAACATTAATTGTCGCGCCGCCATATCAAGTATTTATAGTCGTTGCACTTTTCGGCGCATCCAGCGCAAGAGCAGCATCCAATGTAGACCCTCGAAAGTGCTTCAACAAATCCGCACCGGTTATTGGACGTGACAACAGAAAACCTTGCAGCAGCTGGCAGTCCATATCCAACAATAACCGACGCTGCCCCTCAGTCTCAATTCCCTCAGCAACAACAGATATATCCAGCTCATGTGCCAGCCGAACAATCGAGCGCACGATGCGACGAGTTTTATCGTCGTTCTCAATTTCTGAGACAAAGCTACGGTCAAGTTTCACGCGATCAAAAGGGAGTCGCTGTAAATAGCTCAAGCTTGAAAAACCAGTTCCAAAGTCGTCCATGGCGATATTACTGCCGAGCTCTTTCAACTTCGAAAGCGCCGCTTCAGCGCGCCCAAAGTCCTGTACGATGGAGGTTTCTGTTATCTCAAATGTAATGCGTTCTGCTGGGAATCGTGACCGCAAAACTAGGTCCGTAATGTGAGCCATTGTTTGGTGCGAACCGATATCCGCAGCGCTCAAGTTGAAGGACAAACCGACATCACTTGGCCATGCCCGGGCTGCTCGAAGCGCTTTTCGGAGTAATACTGACGTCAGTTTGCCCATAATGCCGCAACGCTCGGCCTGGCGGATAAACACATCAGGCGTAAATTGCACACCATCTCTTGACCACCTGGCCAAAGCCTCTACTGCGGATATACGGCCAGTCTCTTGATCATAAATTGGTTGAAATGCCAAAGTAAGCTCTTTGTCCAAGTCTGCATTTTTCAGTTCAGTCTCTACAAAGCTGCGTTGCCGAATTGCATTTTCATGTTCTTCAGAAAACATAACAATCCGACCGCGTTGGTTCTGCTTAGCAAAGTAGAGAGCATGATCTGCCTTCTCAAATAGCTGATTTGCTTCAGCCGAGTCACCGCCACCACTGATGATTCCAATGGAAGCCGTAACCCGCACACAGCTTGCCGCCAGCTGAATTGGATCTGCAATCGCCTTACCAATTTTCTCCCCGAGCGCATGTGCATCTTCATCACTAAGCGCAGGGGTTGCCAAAAAACCAAACTCATCGCCGCCAAGGCGAGCAACTGTCAATCGGTCACTTGTGAAATCACAAAGTCGTCGCCCGATTTCCATCAACAATTGATCACCAACAATATGCCCGTAAACATCATTGATCGGTTTAAACCCGTCAATATCTAGCAGACCAACAGTAACAGGCGTATGATTTTGCTCACCTTCAACCCATCGCTTCAAGACATCAAAGAACACCCTGCGGTTCGGCAACCCGGTCAAACTGTCATGGTTGGCAAGCTTAAGATTCTCGTCGCTCAGTTTTGCCGTTTTGACGTTGCTAGAGATCAGCTGCGAGAAATCGTTATAGTAAGTCAACATGACATATACAACGGCGCTAACGACCACGATTGTATTCACCGCCATAGCAAAGTGAACTGCTTCTTGAGTTAAAAGGTAGTGACCAAAAAACGGAACCAACACCGATGTGGCCACCGCCAGCGCTGCTGCACGCAAATAGAGCAAGCAACACACAACTCCCACAACTGTTACAACAATAAAGAAAGCAATATAGGTGTGCAAAACCGCATCGCCATATGGATACAAACTCAAACACCAAATAACGAATGCGAACCCCAAAACACTGCCCAAGCGAACTGATGCTCGAAGCCGTGCAATAGCTGCCCGGTGGGTATAAATGCGCCCTTTGTCCATCAGCCAATAGCGCAACCGGGCAATACACGCCAGCACCAAGACGAGCGGCAACGCGAGTGTTAGCCAAACAGGGGCGACGTCATAGTGAGTGAAGGAAAGACCCGCCGCGCTGATACAGGTGATCAAGTAAACCAACGGCATACGGCGTGCCATCTCTTTAACCTGCGCCTGCGCCAACGCCCGATCGTTTATCGGCACGCTATATAGATCGGCAAATGCACGAAGATGAGTCAGCATCTTCTTCCCCACTGCTTGAAAACGATTTCAGCAGCATAGTGCGCACAGCAAATAAACATTGCGTTAAATGCCTTCATTACGGCTCGGCGTGCAATGATTGTGGTAACCAACCCATTGCCGACAATCTTTACGATGTGTATCGTTTGAATTGTTCATTTGGACAGACCCCTGATTGCCAAATCTGTTTCGGGCGCGGTCGTCCACTTTCCAACGAAAGACCGCAAATCCTATGCCTGATCACAAAGCCTTTGCACAAAAGCATGCCAATCCGCGACTTGGCATGATCTTGATGATCTCAATGGCTTTGTTGCTGCCGGTTATGGATTCGATCGGGAAATACCTCACTGCATTTCTGTCGCCCGGCACCATTGCCCTGTTTCGCTTTATCATTCAGGCGGCATTGTTTATGGCCCTGCTCGGTGTTCGACGCCAGCTAGATTTCCCCCGACTTCACTTGCGCACACTCGTTTTGCTGGGGGGCATCATTTGTGTGGTCATGCTGACCTTAATGCTGGGTTTAAGCGTCTTGCCCCTGGCGACCTTCATCGCCATCTTTTTTGTAGAACCCCTAATATTGGTGTTCTTTTCGATCCTATTCCTAGGCGAAAAAGTCGGGTGGCGGCGCATCACCGCTTGTTGTGTGGGCCTACTTGGGGCCTTAATCATCATTCGCCCCAACTATGCAACCTTTGGTGTTTACGCGCTTATGCCCGTCATCACCGCTATTTGTATGGCGGGTTATTTCACCATCACCAAGCAACTTCAGGGCAAAATGGACGGCATTGCCGTGCAAGGATGGGCAACGCTCTTTGGGTCGTGTTTTCTTGCCATTGCGATCTTGGCAGGCACAATGTCAGGCATTGAAGATTTAAGTTTCAGCTGGCCCCAGCAACCCCATTGGGGATGGCTTGCCCTATCAGCAACAATAGGCGTGCTCGCTTATGTGCTCATCGCAGAAGCCTTCAAGCGCGCGCCTGCAAGCCTATTGGCGCCATTTCAATATATCGAAATCGTCGCGGCAACCATTCTTGGGTATTTGGTTTTCGGAGATTTCCCTGATGCTCTCACATGGCTCGGGATCGCGATCATTCTGGGCTCTGGCCTTTATGTGTTCTATCGCGAACAATATGCCGACCAGAGCCCAGATTAGATATTATGCGCCCAAATAACGTTCGCGCAGGTGTGCTTTAAAAATACCAACATCCAACGGCTTGCCGGTGGCTTGAGTAATCAATTCAGGCGTTGAATGCAGTGAAGCCTTGTGGTGCACATTTTCGCGCAACCACTTAAAGACAGACCCAAAGTCGCCTTTTTGCACATCATCCGCCCATGTTGGCACTTGGGCTTTAAGCGTGTCAAACAGCTGCGCTGCAATCATCGCGCCAATGGTATAGGTTGGGAAATATCCAATTGCGCCGCTGGGCCAATGGATATCTTGCATGCAACCGTTGCCAACGCCATCCGGCACCACCCCAATCGACTTTTTCATCTCGTCGTTCCAAGCCGCTTCCATATCATTGATCTGCAAATCACCAGACAGAAGCGCTTTTTCAAGACGATATCGCAACATCACGTGGAGCGGATAAGTCACCTCATCTGCATCCACACGGATCAAACCCCGCTCAACCTTGAGCAAAGAGCGCTTGAAGTTTTCAGCTTCCCAAGTATCACCGCCAACACCAAAAGTATCGCGTACAACTGGCAGCGCGTACCTTAAAAACTCGTCTGTGCGGCAAAGCTGCATATCAAGGAACAGGGATTGGCTTTCGTGCATCGACATGCCGCGTGCTTGCCCAACGGGCTGGCCGCACCATTGTTCTGGCAAACCAAGCTCATACATCGCATGGCCTGTTTCATGCAAAACCCCATAAAGGCTTTGGCTGAACGCATCATCATTGTAGCGTGTGGTCAGGCGCACATCGCCGGGCACCCCACCGCAAAATGGGTGCGCCGAAACATCAATCCGACCGTGATTAAAATCGAACCCCAAGGCCGTCATAAAAGTGCGACCCAACTTCTCTTGCGCCTCAGTTGAGGTTTTGCCTTCCAAAGGCTTAAACTGGCGATGAGTAGCTTGATGATCCAACGCTTCGTTTAAAAAGTCGGGCAGAAATGCCTGCAACTCTCCAAAATATTGGTCCACCTGCGCAGCGCTCATGCCTGGATCATATTCATCCAACATCGCATCATAAGGGTCCAACCCCAATGCTTCGGATTTAGCGACAGAGGCTTCGCGCACAAGTTTAAGAACAGGCTCGAAGGCTTTGGCAAAGGATTCAAAATCGTTCTTCGGCCTTGCGGCCTGCCAAACGTGAGTACAGTGAGATGTAGCTTTAGTGAGTGCGGCCACCAAATCGTTAGGCAACGCGTTGGCATGGCGGTAGCTGCGGTCCATTTCGCGCAAATTCGCCGCTTCCCAGCCTTCAAGCGGTTCAGCTTTTGCAGCCTCGAGCAAATCACTTAGACCAGCATCAGTTATTTTTTCGTGTGCAACGCCCGCAAGCGCTGCCAATTGTTCACCGCGAACCCCAGCCGCGCCATCTGGCATCATGGTTTCAGCATCCCAGCCCAACATGGCCGAAGCGCCACGAATGGCTGAAATCTGGTTAAAACGATCAACGAGCTGACGATATGCCGACATATTATCCAACATTTTTTGATGAGACTAAAACGGTGTGAAATTTGAATAGAGCTGTTTGGATTTCAACTGTCAAATGCCATTTCCCAAAAACTCGGATTTTCGCCTATTCTGCCGCCGCGGTCTCTCGTTGCTGGCGCAAACTGACCATTGTGATGGTCAGCCCGATCAAGGCACAAGCGGCAATAGAGCCAACCATCGGCAAAGCCGTGCCATCAAACAATGCACCCGAAACAGCCATGGCAATCGCAGCGGTTGTCATTTGCAATGTCCCCATCATGGCAGACGCCGTTCCTGCATTTCTGCCGTGATTTTCCAAAGCCAAAACCGCTGTCACTGGCACAACAAGTCCCAAAAAGCCGTATCCAACAAACAAGAACGTGGACATAACGGGCCAAGCGTTAAACCCGATAGCCATCACCACAAACATCAAAATCATTGTGCTGGCAAAACCAAACACACCAAAACGGATCAGCGGCAGCAAACCATAACGCTTCGACAATATGCCATTGAGCTGTGAAACAGCAAAAAACGACACGGCATTAATGGAAAACGCAAAACTATATTGGGTGGGGTTAAGGCCGTAGTGGTCGATAAACACAAAAGATGAGTTGGCCAAAAACACCATGAAGCTGGACATGCCGAATGCGCCCACAAATGTCATTGCTAGGAAGTGCTTATCTTTAAGCACATCCCAATAGCTTGCCATGATCGCCTTCACATTGCCTGACGTGCGGGCCGCTTCTGGGTGGCTTTCTTCCATAAAAAACAGCACCATGAGGAAACCAAGTACGCCAGCGATCGTCACCACCCAAAAAATCGTGCGCCAATCACCAAAGGCAACGATGCCGGACCCGACCAACGGCGCGAGAATGGGCGAAATGGAAAAAACCAGCATGAGCAAAGACATAAGTTGTGCAGCTTCGGCACCGGTGTGCAAATCACGCACAACGGCCCGTGCAATTACGCCACCGGCGCAAGCGCCAACCCCTTGGAAAAACCGCAGACCAATAAGCCAATTAATATCAGTCGCCAGCGCACAGCCAACGCCACACACTGCAAACAATATCATGCCGAAATAAAGGGGTTTCTTGCGGCCAAAAACATCTGAGATCGGCCCATAAATCAGCTGCCCAACGCCCAAGGCGATGAAAAACGACATCAAACTGGCTTGAACTGCAGCGGTATCTGCACCCAAATCTTGCCCAATTGCAGGCAAAGCAGGCAAATACATATCAATAGCAAAAGGGCCAATTGCTGTTATTAGGCCCAAAATCAGGGCGTTCTTGAGCATTCTCGAATTTATCATTGCGTCACCAATCGGCGCACCTAAACGGCGCTAGAGAAATCAAAACTGTTGGTAGGTGCTTTGCACCACTTCAATAGGACGGCGAGTAGATTGAGCCCGCAATGGTTTTTTATTGGTCCTAATGTACTTCTACCCGTATCTGATTTCATCCGTTTTGCAAACACAAAAAAAGGCCAGCAGAAGCTGGCCCTAAAGTTTTCCGTCAGGAAGAAATACCTAGTGAGCGATCAAAACCGGCACTTCGGCTTTGGTCAAAACATCGCGAGTTACCCCGCCAAGCACCCATTCGCGGAACCGCGAATGGCCGTAGCCACCAATTACAAACATATTGGCGTCAGTGCGTTCAATCTCATTCAACAGCGCTTCACCAGCATTGTCCCAGCCTGAAATATTGCGCAGTTCAACATTCACGCCGTGCCTGTCCAAGTGGCGGGCCATATCAGCGCCTGGCTCAATCCGCAGTTCTTCATTTGAATCAGCTTCATGCACCATGGCCAATGTGACCTTTTTGGCTTTTTGCAAAAATGGAATGGCATCAGCAACGGCACGCGCTGTTTCGCGCGAATTGCGCCAGCCGACCACAATGTCAGATAGTGGCTCTTTTGCCGGAATGGCCGGAGGTACGAACAGGCAAGCGCGCCCAGAACTAAACAGGATTTTTTCCATCAATTCAGGTTGTTCCGAAAAATGTCCGTAAGGACGTGTCGCCACAAAAACATCGGCCACGCGGGCCTCGTCAGCGATCGCAGCGCCCATCTGCGCCCCCACCGTGTCTATGCGGCGCAACTCGCACCGCACATCAAGTTTGGAGAATGTTTCCTTTAACGCGGCCTCTGCTTTGTCACCATATTCGTCGGCTTGCGCCTGCAACTCTGCGGCAACCTTGCCCACCGAAAACACGCCATCCCCAGCGCTGATTACATCTGGGATCTCAACGCACAACAGACCGGTCAAAACCGCTTCATGCTGCTCAGCGATCGGCACAGCGTAGGAAAGCCGAACCTCGTCTTCCTTGCTCCCGTCCAAATAAACCAAGATGTCTTTAATCATTTTTGTCTCTCCACCAAAAGATAAACCCAAAGTGCCCGTCCGAGGTGATCATGCATTCTTCGCTAGATCCGCGCGTTGATCTCAATCAACATGTTAATTAGAGTTAAAATAAGGAGTGCGGCAATGGAAAAAGTAACAGGAATTGGCGGCGCATTCTTTCGGGCCAAAGACCCAAAGATGCTCGCTCAATGGTACGAGGACCACCTCGGCATCGACCAATTGCCTGAAGAATATGGTATTTTAGGTTGGCGCCCAAAAGGCGGCGCAACTGTTTTCATGCCGTTTGATAGTTCAATGAAGGACTTCAAGAATATCAACAACCAAGACTTTATGTTCAATTTTCGCGTGGCGGATATGGACGCGATGGTCAAACAATTGCGCAACGCTGGCATTGAAGTAAACGTTGGTGAAAAGCCTGAGCCAAATGGCCGGTTTGCGTTGTTGGCCGATCCTGAGGGCAACGTTATTGAACTATGGGAACCCGCTGGTATTGAAAAAGATGTCGAGGAAAAGTGAGCGCTAAAGCAAAAAATAGACGGCCCGATTTGCTCTATGCTCAAATGGACAGCCCGTTGGGCACGATAATGGTTGCGGGCACCAACAGCCATTTGCTCTATTTGGATTTCCCCCTCAACGGGAAACCACCTGCCCCGCACCCCAGTTGGCAGCAGGATCAACCGCGCTTTGCCAATGTGATCATGCAGCTCAATGAGTATTTTGCAGGCGAGCGAACAGTTTTTGACTTGAACACTCAATTTGAGGGCAGCGCCTTCAACAAATCCGTTTGGACCGCCCTCACCCAAATCCCGTTTGGCGATGTGATCACCTATGGCGAATTGGCGCGCCGCGTTGGCACACCTGAAGGCGCGCAAGCTGTGGGCAATGCTAACGGGCAAAACCCACTGCCCATAATTGTTCCGTGCCACCGGGTGATCGCCGCCAAAAACAATATTGGCGGCTTCACGGGAGGCGTTGAAAAGAAACAATTTTTGCTTCAGCTCGAAAAAGCAAAAAACGTGCAGTTCAACCTATTCTGATATTTCTTTGCCCAGAGCCTTTTGATATTGGCGCACCGCTTCTGCAAAGCCCATCAACAAAGCATCAGCTGTTATGCCGTGACCAATGGACACTTCGGCCACATTTGGCACCTGTGCCAAAAATGCCGGCAAATTCTCAAGCGTTAGGTCATGCCCTGCATTGATCACCAAACCGGCAGCACTTGCTGCTTGTGACGTCACTTGCATGCGCTGCAAGTGATGGTCACCTTCCGGCGTACCAAAAGTACCACCAAATGGCCCGGTGTAAATCTCAACGCGATCGGCACCAATTTCTGCTGCATCAGGTGGAATGTTGGGGTCTTCATCAATGAACAAAGACACACGAATGCCCGCCTGTTTCATCTGGCGAATAGGATCAGCCAAGATATTGTGCGAGCCTTTAACATCCCAACCATGGTCCGAAGTGGCTTGGTTTGGATCGTCGGGCACAAAGGTTACTTGATGTGGCTTATTCTCTAGAACCAGATCAATAAGGCCATTATCGGGATAGCCTTCAATGTTGAACTCTTTATCTGGATATTCGTCGCGCACCAGCGCCGCCAAATCATAAACATCTGAGCGTCGAATATGACGTTCGTCTGGCCGCGGATGCACGGTGATACCATCAGCGCCCGAGTCTAGAACCACCCGCGCCATGCCCACAACGCTGGGCCAAGGTAGGTCACGTTGATTGCGCAACAGCGCCACTTTATTCAAATTTACAGAGAGTGCGGTCATCTGATCTCCCCACACTTACAAGGAATGATTATTCAAAGGGTTATGCGAATTTGCCTCAACTGGCAACCGCACAACACGTAAAGTAAGACGAAGGGATGACAAATAATCACCACTAAGCCATAAGAAGCGGACCTACCCACCAGCACGACCAAATCACATAAAGCGAGATATTTGTGAGCTACCCCAAGATCCTTTTGATGCGCCACGGCGAAACTGAATGGAACGTGTTAGGCCGTACGCAAGGCGTTCTAAACTCTCCGCTCACAGCAAATGGCCGCGCACAAGCCGAACAATTGGGCCGCATACTATTTCGAGAAATTGGCTCTGCATCTGGCTTTGACCAATATGTCAGTCCATTAGGGCGCACGCTTGAGACTGCTGAGGGGATCAAAAAGCACTTTGATTTGGCCCCGATAGAAGACGACCGCATCCAAGAAATCAATTTGGGCAAGATCGGCGGCATGACGCGGTTCGAAGTTGAAAACGAAATGCCCGAGCAACTCGAAGGCAAAAAGGGATACGAGTGGTACTATGGCGCACCCGGTGGCGAAACCTTTGAACAAGTCTATGCCCGTTCAAAATCTTGGCTCAACAGCCTAAAGGGCCCAACCATTGCCGTATCCCACGGCCAAGTCGGCAAAGTCATCCGCGGTATCTATTGCGGCTTTAGCAAAGCGCAAATGCTCGTCCTTGGTGAACCCCAAGGGGTCGTGCATGTGCTCGAAAATGGGCAAGAAACTATTTGGCGTGAAACAGCAGACGCCTAGCTTGTTTTCTTCCAACGCTCCAAATTTGGTATGCCGCGGGTAAAAATCCAAGCGACAAAACCGGGCATCCCCTGCTTCTTCATCTGCACAATGCAGAAATCCTGCATTTGTTTTGCGGTGAATTCTGGATTGAGAAACTTCCCATCTTGATAGCACAGCGCGCAATATTTCTCGCTCTTGCGGCCATCCGCTTCAGTGCCGCCATGTCCGGGGTCTTTATCCATTGGCATCGAACAGCTTTGACAAAATTTTGCCAATTCACTTCCTCCTCTGTTTGTGTCAGCATATCAGCGCGGCGAACAAAGAAAATGATCTGAAACAAAAAGGGCGACCCAAAAGGCCGCCCTATAAATCGTTCAAAGAACCAAGGGCTACATGCCCTCTTTGCCCCGCGAAATCGCGGTAAGGCCCGTGCGCACCACTTCAACAAGCCCAAGCGGTTGCATCAAAGAGATGAACTGTTCTACTTTGTTTGGCCGACCGGTAATCTCAAACACAAAACTATCGATTGATGCATCGACAACGTTCGCCCGGAACGCTTCTGCCAACCGCAAAGTCTCAACGCGGTTTTCGCCTTTGCCCGCAACCTTAACCAGTGCCAACTCGCGCTCAAGCGCTTTGCCTTCAGCGGTCAAATCATGCACCCGATGCACAGGCACCAAACGTTCCAACTGCAATTTGATTTGCAGCAAGACTTTTGGGGTGGCAACGGTCACGATAGTAATGCGCGACCGATGGCGATCATGTTCAGTTTCTGAAACTGTGAGGCTGTCAATATTGAAGCCTCGCGCAGAGAAAAGCCCCACGACACGGGCAAGGACACCCGGCTCGTTGTCGACAAGTACAGTCAATGTGTGACGCTCAACCAGCTGGTTGCGTTCTAAATCCCAACTTGGTTTAAACAAGGACCTTCCCCTTTTCATCAATGATGTTGCCGATATCTGCCGTGTCCGGCAAAATCATCTCATGGTGTGCCTTGCCCGATGGGATCATGGGCAAGCAATTTTCGTCTTTGGTCACGCAGCAATCAAACAGAACCGGTTTGTCGCTATTGATCATTTCCAAAATTTTGTCGTCCAATTCGGCCGGGTCTTCACATCGAATACCGTGCGCTCCAAACGCTTCTGCCATTTTCACAAAGTCTGGCAAGCTTTCAGAATAAGAACTTGAATAGCGACCGCCGTGCAGCAATTCTTGCCACTGACGCACCATACCCATGCGTTCATTGTTCAAAATGAAGACTTTAATCGGCAAACCATATTGAACCGCCGTCGACATTTCTTGCATGGTCATTTGCACGCTGGCTTCGCCAGCAATATCGATCACCAAAGCATCACGATGCGCTGCTTGCACACCAACCGCTGCAGGCAACCCATAACCCATTGTGCCCAATCCACCAGATGTCATCCACCGGTTCGGCTCATTGAAATGGAAGTGCTGCGCGGCCCACATTTGGTGCTGACCAACTTCGGTCGTGATGTAAACATCACGCTCTTTGGTCAATTCATAAAGGCGTTCAATCGCATATTGTGGCTTAATAACCTTTTCGGATTTCGCGTACTGCAAAGATTTCACATCACGCCATTCCCCGATTTGTTTCCACCAACCAGACAATGCTTCTGTACGTGGTTGGTTTGTACGTGATCGCCAAATTCGAACCATTTCTTCCAACACAAACCCGCAGTCGCCAACAATCGGCAAATCAACAGCAATGTTTTTGTTGATGGATGAAGGATCAATATCGATATGGATTTTCTTTGAGTTTGGCGAAAACCCATCAATGCGGCCTGTAATTCGATCGTCAAATCGCGCACCAACACAGATCATCAAGTCGCAGTCATGCATTGCCATGTTGGCTTCATACGTGCCGTGCATGCCAAGCATGCCCAACCATTGGTCAGACGACGCTGGAAAGGCGCCTAATCCCATCAATGTTGACGTCACTGGAAAACCAGTTAGTTCCGCAATTTCGCGCAACTCGCTTGATGCTTCTGGCCCAGAGTTGATCACCCCACCGCCCGTGTAAAGGATCGGCTTTTCAGCCTTCAACATCATATCAACGGCCATCTTGATGGCTTCCAAATCGCCTTCAGTTTGCGGCTTGTATGTTGGATGTGAACCATTGTTTGGCTTGGCATAGCTTCCAAGCGCAAACTGAACATCTTTTGGGATGTCGATAACAACAGGGCCTGGGCGGCCACTTGTGGCCACATAGAATGCCTCATGCAGAACCCGAGGCAAATCTTCCACTGACTTCACCAAGTAGTTGTGTTTCGTGCAATTCCGGGTGATGCCAACTGTGTCACACTCCTGAAATGCATCAGAACCGATCAACGGTGTGGGCACCTGCCCTGTGATACATACCATGGGAATTGAATCAAGAAGCGCATCAGCTAGGCCGGTAACCGCGTTGGTTGCCCCCGGGCCTGATGTCACAAGAACCACGCCACATTTTCCAGTTGAGCGCGCATATCCTTCTGCCATGTGTGTTGCACCTTGTTCGTGCCGCACCAGAATATGCTCGACTTTGTCCTGCTGGAAAATTGCGTCGTAAATCGGCAAAACAGCGCCGCCGGGATAGCCGAAAATGTGTTCGACGTCCTGATCGACTAACGCTTGAATGACCATTTCTGCACCGGTCATTTGCTGAGCCATCGTTCTATCTTCTCCTCAGTTGCCGTACCCAAGAGTACCTTAGATACGTTTTAGTCATAAAAAAAGGCCCCGCTTGGGACCTAGACATGCACCGACACTCGCAAACCTCCTCAGATGTTTGCGCCGCCGGTGCAGGTAATAACGAGTACGAGAACGGTCCGCATGGGACTCCCTTACATAAATTGCTTGTTGGGCAACATTGGTAAGGGGCAGAAATTTATCGGTCAAGCCCCAATTTACCCCAAATCCGTTCGGCACGACGTTTTTACTTGACTGGTCCAACCAAATTTGAAAGCAAAGATGACAAAAGCAACATTCTCCCCCTGTGGACCAAATGGTCCAAAATCACCGGAACACTATATGACTTTGAATAAACTTGCTGCTGTCACAAGCTATATTGACGACAACTTTTATCACTCTGTTGATCGCCTAATCGAATGGCTCAAGATACCTTCCGTCAGCACAGATTCTCAGTTTGACGCAGAGGTGTTACGCGCAGCCAATTGGATGGCCGACCAACTGGCCGCGCTTGGGTTTGAAATCAAGTTGATTGAAACAACTGGCCACCCGGTTCTCTACGCCGAACGCAATTCCAAAACAGACGACGCGCCGACCACCCTTTTTTATGGTCACTATGACGTGCAACCTGGCGATCCTTTTGAATTGTGGGAAACAGCCCCATTTGAGCCTGTAATAAAAGACAGCAAGTACGGCAAAAAAATCGTTGCTCGTGGCGCGCAGGACGATAAGGGCCAAGTGATGACCTTCATCGAGGCATTCCGCGCCTGGATTGAGGTCGCTGGCGATTTGCCCTGCAACGTCAAAATCATGCTTGAGGGCGAAGAAGAAACAGGCAGTCCAAGTCTCGCTGGCTTTCTTGAGGCGAATAAAGACCTCTTGAAAGCGGATCTGTGCGTCGTTTGCGACACGGCCATGTGGGACATTGATACCCCCGCCATTACCTATTCGTTGCGCGGCCTGCTCGACGCAGAAATCAGCATCACAGGCCCGACGCGCGATCTGCATTCGGGTATGTATGGGGGCGCGGTCGTCAACCCATTGCACGCCCTCTCCTCAATCGTTGCGCAATTGCACGATGAAAACGGCAAAGTGCAAATCAAAGACTTTTACGATGGTGTCCCAGCCCTAACGGCAGAAGAGCGCGCAGAACTTGCGGCACTTGAGCACGATGATGCTGGTTTCTTCGGCGAAATCGGCCTGTCGGGTCCAGCGGGCGAGCCTGAGTTTACAGCGCTTGAAAAACTTTGGGCGCGACCAACCTGCGACGTTAACGGCATGTGGGGCGGCTATATCGGCGAGGGCCACAAAACGGTCATCGCTTCAAAAGCCAGCCTTAAACTGTCTTGCCGTCTGGTCGGCAACCAAGACCCGCACGCCATTTTGAAAAACTTAGAAGCATTCTTTAAAGAGCGCTTGCCAAAGGATTTCACGATGACCTTAAAAAACCACGGCACAGGTGTTGCCGTTAAGCTGCCTGTTGATAGCCCCTATCTAAAAGCGGCAAAAGCAGGTCTGGATCATGAGTTTGACAACCCGACCAAATTGATTGGCATGGGCGGCTCCATTCCAGCGGTTGGTCAAATCAAAGAAACATTGGGTCTGGACAGCGTGATGGTTGGTTTTGGCCTGTCAGACGACAATATCCACTCGCCAAACGAAAAATACGAGCTGACATGCCTACAACGCGGCATTCGCTCACATGCTGCCATTTTAGCCAAGATCGCTGAGGTAAAATGAGCGACCTCTCTGCATCCGAAAAGCGCGTAGACAAAGTTCTGCGCGCCTCAGGCTCTAAAGCAGAAATCGTGCAGCTTGAAGAGCTGGCCCACACAGCTCTTCAAGCAGCCGACGCTCTCGGCGTTGATGTGGCGCAGATCGTTAAATCCCTCGTGTTTAGGGGCGCAGAGACGAACAAAGCTTATCTGCTGCTGGTTTCAGGTGCCAACCGCGTCCACGAACGGCGGGTGGGCAGGCAACTAGGCGAAAAACTTGGACGGGCCGATGCCGACTTTGTGCGCACCCACACAGGGTTCGCAATCGGCGGTGTTTTACCACTCGGTGCAGTGGGCAACGTCAACATCTACATCGACCAAACTCTTTTAGATTTGGGCAAAATTTGGGCCGCAGCTGGTCACCCTCGCTCTGTGTTCCCAACCACCGCCGATGAATTAATATCCATTACCGGCGCAATCCCAATTGATGTGCGCTAAGACGCTGCCACAACCGACTTTGGCCTGATCAACAAGATTGCCACTGCGCACACCATACCAATACCAAAGACAGTGGGCCAAATCATTTCAATGCCCCACTTATCGATAAACAATCCGCTCAACAGCGGGCTCATGCCATAACCAGCGCCAATGAGCAGATTGAGCGTGCCGGACATCCGACCGCGAAAGTTCTTAGGACTTTCATTGGCAATGTGGGCTTGCGAATTGGTTGCTGACATCACCTCACCGAAGGTAAAGACTGCAATACACATGGACAGGAGCATAAAACTGTTCGTGCTGCCCAAAAGACTAAATCCAATACCATAACAAACCGCGGCAATTGCGATGTTGAAATATGTTGAATACCGTCCAGATAAGCCCGCAACAAATGGTGTAAAAACCACCACCATCAAAGCGTTGACCATCCACAATTGCCCGAAAATGGCAGGACCATCCGCCCCAAAGGTCGCATCCAGATGGATCGGCACGCTAAACGCCATCTGCCCATAGATGACGTTTAAGAAATACCCCACAAGCGCAAACAACAATAGGCGTGGGCGCGACAGCAATAAGGACCACATGCCGCCTTCATGCGCTTTTTCTGCCTCTCGCTCCGGGCTTTCTGTTTCTGTTTGCTCTGGCTTTTCGTGAGGCAACAAAAACAAGATCAACACCATCGCACAAAACGTGGTGAAGGCGTCGCCCCAAAACATCAATTGGAAGTGGTTGTTGAACAACAATCCAGCCACCGCAGGGCCAATAGCAAAACCAAGGTTCCAGCCGAAGTAAGACGTACCAAAAACCATCTGCCTGTTTTCTGGCGTTGAATAGTCAGCCTGCCAAGCCTGCATTACCGGACTTACCATCCCGTTCATAAAAGCTATGGCGAAAAGGAAATAGATCAGCTCAAACTGATTGGCATAAAAGCCGGCACAAGCGGTTGCCAAAATCTCCAAACACATGGCACCAATATACACCTTCTTGCGTCCAATTCGATCGGTCAACCAGCCGCCCAAAATGGCGGCAGGAACATAGGCGACGAAAACAATATTGACGTAAAACGCAGCCTCAAGTGTCGACATGCCCAATTTCTTGGTCAGCATCAATGTAAGGAACGGCATCACAAATGCGCCAGCCGCAATTACAAAATTCGATACCCCAAAAATATAGGCGATCCGCGGCAAGCGCCGCCACTTATCAATAAAAGAATGCATTGAAATGTTCCGAAAGATTACGCAACTCAAATAGCTGCATTAGACAAAGTGCGAACCAAAATAGGTCTTTAAGCCAAAGGGTCAACCCACTGCCAGTCCGTCATGCGATTTCGAAACCACGTGCGCTGGCGCTTGGCATATTGATGGGTAGCGATAATTGATTTCTCCCTCGCCTCGTCCAATGTCATGTCGCCGCGCAAATAGGCAGAAATTTCCGGCACTCCAATGGCACGCATGGCGGGCAATGTGGGATCAAGGCCTAGGGCTGTGATCGCCTCAACTTCTTCAATCGCACCTGCTTGCATCATCAAACCAAAACGCTTTGCAATCCGGTTGCGCAAAATATCACGTTCGGGATTGAGCACAATTTTCTCAAGTTCAAAGCCCTGAAGAATTGAAGGTTCATTTGGCTCGTCTTGCCAATGCGCTAACGATTTGTTTGTAGCTTCCATGACAGATATGGCCCGCGCAACGCGCTGCGGATCAGGCGCTTGCAAGCGCTTCGCCATTGCGGGGTCTTTTTGAGCCAACAATTTGGCCCGCTGATCTGCATCTAGCGGTTGAATCATCTCTTCAACTTGTTGAATCACTTCTTGAGGTACGTCGGGTATCTGCGCGAATCCATTTATCAACGCATCAAAGTAAAGCCCTGTACCACCAACAAAAATAAGCTTCTCGTAGTTAGCACCCTCGCCTTGAATCAATGCTTGAACATCACGCAGCCACGCCCCGGTTGAAAACCGCGTCGCTGGTGGCACATAGCCATACATACGGTGCGCCGCTTGCGCCAATTCTTGCGCATTTGGGCGCGCAGAAATGACATTAAGCACATCATAGACCTGCATTGAATCAGTATTGATGATCAGCGATTTCTCTTCCGCCGAACGCTCAATCGCCATCGCTGTCTTGCCGCTTGCGGTAGGACCCGCTATCAACAATGCGCGTTGCGCCATTTTACGTATCCTTTAAAGGAATGACATGTCGATTCTTGTGCTTACAACTAACCCGGCAAACCCGAAATTAGACGAAGAATTGGTTCGCGCCATACATGCTGAAATTGGCGGCACCGTCAACTGGCTGCACCAATCTATCGCGATTGAATTCATCAATCCAAAAGCTGCAGCATCGTTGCAAATTGCAAGAGACATTATTGGTGACACCAAGGTCGATGCCAATTTGGTGCCGGTCCTAAACCGTCGCAAAAAGCTACTGATCGCTGATATGGATTCAACCATGATCAACGAAGAGTGCATTGATGAGTTGGGCGCCGCGCTCGGCATTAAAGAGCAAATTGCGAAGATCACCGAACGTGCCATGCGCGGCGAATTGGACTTTGAAGAAGCGCTTGATGCACGTGTTGGCTTGCTCAAAGGCCTGCCGCTTGATCAGGTCAAAGAAGTCCGCCGCGAACGCATTTCCTATGCGGCTGGTGGCCGAGTGCTGATCCAAACCATGAAGACCCACGGCGCATATACTGCGCTCGTCTCCGGCGGCTTCACGCTGTTCGCAGATTATTTCGGCAAACGCATTGGCTTTGATGAAGCAACGGCAAACGTACTTGAGTTCAACGACGACCGTTTAACTGGAACGGTTGCGCGCCCAATTGTCGACAAAGACACGAAATTGGCAAAATTGCAGCAGCTCGCCGCCGAACAAAACCTGTCGCTAGATGACACCATGGCAGTTGGCGATGGGGCCAATGATTTGATGATGATCAAGGCCGCTGGCATGGGTGTTGCCATCCACGCCAAACCAATTGTTGCGGCTGAGGCACAATATCAATTCAATCACTCGGATCTAAGTGGTTTGCTGTATTTACAAGGTTATGAGGAAGCCGATTTAGTGCGGCAATGATTGAAACTGAACGCCTTATCCTGCGGCCATTTGTAGATGCCGACACAGACACTTTCGCCAGCTTTACCGCGGACCCTGTTGTCATGCGCTTTTATCCCGATGTGCAAACACGCCAAGAAGCCGAATTGTGGCTAAGCCGTTGCGCCGAACGGTTCGCAAAACACGGTTTCCACATGATGGCGGTTGAGCGCAAATCCGATGGTGCCCTTTTGGGCCTAGCAGGCTGTGGCCGCATCCCTTATGACGTCCCTGGGCCAAGCGATGTTGAAGCGGGCTGGTTGTTCGGCAAACAATATTGGGGAAAAGGCTATGCCACAGAAGCCGCAAGCGCGGCCATCGCCCATACGTTTTCAAACTTTGATGTGCCCGAAATTGTTGCCATCACCTATCGCAACAATTGGCCCTCTCGCAAAGTGATGGAAAAGTTGGGCTTCATCCACAACCCTCTGCGCGACTTTGAGCACACGCAATTGCCACGGGACAGCAAAGTGCTGCCCCATGTGCTCTATTCGTTGAGAAAGCCAATCCAGTTACTTGTTTAGCCGTACGGCAACGAAGCGACGTGAACCCGTTGGGTCCGCCAACTTAAGCAAAATCACTTCGCGTCCCGTTTCAGCCGCCGTGCCAACAATTGTCTCCACATCTTTGACCGAAAAGACCGTCTGTTGATTAACTTCAACCACCGTATGGCCAATCCGAATGCCCTTGTCGTCGGCGTCAGACCCTGGCTCGACCTCGGTCACCACGACGCCGTCTATGCGGCCAGAAATAGCAAACTGCGCGCGCAGCTCGTCGCTCAAAACCGAAACTGTAAGCCCCAGCAAGGAATCCGCATTGGCCGGAATTTCTTCAGGTGGCAAATCCTCAATTTCAGCGAATAAATCAACCGGTTCCAATCGACCAAGCGTAATGTTCAATTTGACATCTTTTCCACGCCGCAGCACGCCAACCACAACCTCTTTGCCAACGGCTGTCTCCGCTACAATCCGCGGCAGGTCACGCATCTTGGTCACAGGCCTGCCATCAAAGGTCAAAATCAGATCGCCTTCTTCAACAACCCCTTCACTCGGAGAACCGGGCACAACAGTTGAAACCAATGCACCCGCATTGTCGGGTCGCCCAAGGCTTGAGGCAATATCATCATTTACGTCTTGTATTTCAACGCCTAACCAGCCCCGTCGCGTTTCACCAAACTCGATCAATTGATTGATCACCGGTTTGGCAAGATTGATCGGAATTGAAAACCCAATACCCAATGAACCGCCAGATTGGGAAATGATTGCCGTATTAATGCCAACAACTTCACCATCCATATTGAACAATGGGCCGCCAGAATTACCCTGATTGATCGCCGCGTCCGTCTGGATGAAATTATCATAAGGTCCGGAACGAATATCCCTATTGCGCGCAGATACAATGCCCGCGCTCAAGCTACCACCCAATCCAAACGGATTGCCGATCGCAACCACCCAATCACCCACCAGTGCCTTATCGGAATCGCCCATTTCGACAAAATTGAGTTTGCGCCCAACATCCACACGCAACACCGCCAGATCCGTCTTCTCGTCAGCACCGATCACCTTGGCTTCAACGCGCGTTCCATCGGTGAAGGCGACAAAAATCTCGGTTGCGCCTTCAATCACATGGAAATTGGTCACGATCACCCCATCCGGGTCGATTACAAAACCAGAACCAAGCGAACGGCTTTCAATCGGCTCTTCAGATTCAAGGGGTTGCTTGGGTTGCAATTTGTCGAAAAACTCGCGCAATGGCGAGCTTTCTGGCACGTTGGGAAATGGAAAACCGCGCCCGTTTGAGCTGATCAGGTGGGTGGTAGAAATATTGACCACAGCACCTTGCAATTCAGCCGCGAGTGGCGCGAATGAAACGGGGCCACGGGCAAATGTGGCCATCGCACTCGCCAGTACCAAAACCAGCGCCAGCGAAATGCGCAAACACGAACACATCGATGCTTTCAAAATCGGCATAAAACCCTCCCTAACAGCACCGCAGCAGCAAGGGTTCTTGCGACCCTTTTATCCTTGGCGGAGCCAAAATAGCACAATAAGCCCAATAATTGCAGTTGTAAGCCCGATCACACGAATTTGCGCGTCAGGCGATTGCAGGATTGTTGCAATCGTTTTCTTCATAAAAACAGGAAAGGCTGCATAAAGCAGCCCTTCCAAAACCATCGCCAATGCGAGTGCTACAAATAAATCTTGCATCACTGCCCTGTAGACGTCTTTTTCGTATCAGATTGGAAATACTGGAAGAATTCCGAATCTGGTGACAGAACCATAGTCGTGCCAT
>NZ_CAKZPW010000314.1:0-5238 GCF_937139385.1 uncultured Maritalea sp.
ACACCAGGCGTTGGTCTAATTTCTCCACCGCCCCACCACGACATTTATTCAATCGAAGATTTAGCACAGCTGATCTACGATCTGAAAAACGTCAACGAAAAAGCAGACATCTCAGTTAAGCTCGTATCGGAGCTGGGCGTGGGAACCGTTGCGGCTGGGGTGGCAAAGGCGCATGCTGACCACATCACGATCTCTGGATTTGATGGCGGCACGGGTGCTTCTCCTCTCACTTCGCTCAAACATGCGGGCTCCCCTTGGGAAATCGGTTTGGCAGAAACGCACCAAACCTTGGTGCTCAACCGCCTACGCTCTCGTGTGGCGTTGCAAGTAGATGGCGGCTTTAAAACCGGTCGTGATGTTTTGATCGGTGCGCTTTTGGGCGCTGACGAGTTTGGTTTTGCCACTGCCCCATTAATTGCAGCGGGTTGCTTGATGATGCGCAAATGCCATCTCAACACTTGCCCGGTTGGTATTGCCACACAGGACCCCGTGTTGCGTAAGCGCTTTAAAGGCACGCCAGAGCACGTGATCAATTACTTCTTCTATGTCGCTGAAGAACTTCGCCAACTCATGGCAGATATGGGCGCACGCACCATCAATGAATTGGTTGGCCGGTCAGATCTGCTTGGACAGAAACGTTCGGACGGTCATTGGAAAGCCCAAGGGATTGATGTCACCAAATTGTTCCACAAGCCCGAACTTGTGGGCGATGACACATACTACCACTCTCAAGTTCAAGACCACGAACTTGAAGAGGTACTTGACCGCACAATAATTGAGAAGGCGTCCAAGGCGCTTGAAAGCGGCGAAGCAGTTAAGTTTGATATCGATATCAAATCCAAAAATCGCTCGGCAGGTGCTATGCTTTCTGGCGCTGTAGCGTCAAAATATGGTCTTGAAGGATTGCCAGAGGACACAATCGCTGTGAACCTTAAGGGCATCGCGGGCCAAGCCTTTGGTGCATTTTTGATGAATGGCGTAAGCTTTGATCTTGTGGGTGAAGCCAACGACTATGTGGGCAAAGGCCTTTCAGGTGGCCGCATTGTGGTACGCCCTCCAGAAAACACCAACATCGTGCCTGAAAACGCAATCATTGTTGGCAACACAGTGCTTTATGGCGCGGTATCTGGAGAATGCTATTTCCGCGGCATCGCTGGCGAACGTTTTGCAGTGCGCAATTCAGGCGCTGTTGCGGTTGTTGAAGGCACAGGCGATCACGGTTGTGAATATATGACCGGCGGCATTGTTGTTGTGATCGGCGAAACGGGGCGAAATTTTGCAGCGGGCATGTCCGGCGGCGTCGCTTATGTTTTGGATGAAGACCAAACCTTCCGGTCTCGTTGCAACCTTGCAATGGTGGACATCGAACCCGTGCTTGAAGAAGAAGAATTGATGCGCGAACACCACCACCACGGTGGCGACATCGAATGGCACGGTCGCGTCGACATTTCAGGCGACATGACCAAGCACGATGACGAGCGTTTATATCAACTGATTTCAAACCATTTGCACTACACCGGTTCAACTCGCGCCAAGGACATTCTTGACGACTGGGAAAATTATCGGGGCAAATTTGTCAAAGTCATGCCGGTTGAATATCGCCGTGCCATCCTTGAGATGGAACAGCAAAAAAACCAGCAATCTTCGGCCAAAGCGTAAAAGGAGAAAGCAAGATGGGTAAGCACACAGGTTTTCTCGAAATTGATCGCCAAGAAGCACGGTATGAACCAGCATCAGACCGCATTCGGCACTATAATGAATTCACGGTTCCGCTCACCGAGGGCGAAATTGTGCGTCAGGCATCTCGTTGCATGGATTGCGGCATCCCCTATTGCCACGGCGATACCGGTTGCCCCGTAAACAACCAAATTCCTGATTGGAATGATTTGGTTTATCAACGTGATTGGGAACGCGCTGCGTTAAACTTGCACTCGACGAACAACTTCCCCGAATTCACGGGCCGCATTTGCCCCGCCCCTTGTGAAGAGGCTTGTACGCTAAACTTGGAAGACCAACCAGTCACCATCAAAACGGTTGAGCAAACCATTGCCGACCGCGCGATTAAGAACGGCTGGATCAAACCACAACCTGCCAAAAAGAAAACCGGCAAAAAAGTCGCCATAGTCGGTTCAGGCCCTGCGGGTCTGGCTGCCGCCCAACAATTGGCGCGCGCCGGTCACGAAGTGCATCTTTTTGAGCGCGAAGCAAAAGCTGGTGGACTGCTCCGCTATGGCATTCCAGATTTCAAGATGGAAAAAAGCCATATCGACTTCCGCGTCGAACAGATGGAAGCCGAAGGTGTTACCTTCCACTACAATGAAAATATCGGCGTAACGCGCACAGTTGAAAACCTAAAAAGCAACCACGATGCCGTTCTTTTGTGCGGCGGTTCAGAGCATCCGCGTGACCCGGGTTGTGAGGGCGAGAAACTGGTTGGCGTCCACTATGCGATGCCGTTTTTGGTTCAGCAAAATAAACGCAATGGCGGCGAGAATGTCGACGATCTTGATCCGATCCTTGCGACGGGTAAAAAAGTTGTGGTTATCGGTGGTGGGGACACAGCGTCTGACTGTGTGGGTACATCATTCCGTCAGGGTGCTGTTTCTGTCACCCAACTTGATATTCGCCCTCAGCCACCTGAAAAAGAAGACAAACTGACATCGTGGCCTAACTGGGCCATCAAAATGCGCACCTCATCATCGCAAGCTGAAGGCGCAAACCGAGAGTTTCAAGCAGCAACGCTTGAGATCATGGCCGACAAAATGGGTCATGTGAACGGCGTCAAATGCTCCCGCGTTGACAAAGCACGCAAACCGGTTGATGGCGGCGAGTTCATTTTGAAAGCAGATTTGGTGCTTATGGCGATCGGCTTTGCACATCCTGTTTTTGAAGGCATGCTGGAAGAGTTGGGCGCGGACCTAGATCCACGTAAAAATCTCTTTGCCGATACCATATCCTATAAAACAAGCGTGGACGGTGTTTACGCTGCAGGAGACATGCGCCGGGGCCAGTCCTTGGTGGTGTGGGCAATCCGCGAGGGCCGACAGGCCGCACGCTCGATTGACTTTGATCTCATGGGAAAAACAAGTCTGCCGCGCTGAACCCACAATCAGTGCGAATGACTTGGCAAAAGCCGGCATCAATGTGACCCCATCGATGCTGGCTTTTTTTATTCTTGCGGCGCGTCCGTTTCCGCGACTTCGCCAACCCCAAAGGCATCTGCCCGGCCTTGAGGGGCAACAAACATTTGTTCGAGCGGTAAAGGTTGTTGTTGCGGTGTCGTGGCCAGAACCAATTCGCCACTAGACCGGCGAACTTCGCCCAGTTCTCGCACCGCCCCTGCCAGTTCTAGCTTGCGAATTTGCGCAATGCCTTGAAAAGGTGGTCGCAACATATCAAAAGCGTCAGTGCCAACCAGCGGATCCACCACCGCAATGCTGATCTCGCCGCCACGATAATATTGTTGAATCATTTTATCGATAAAGAATGCTGCCTTGTCACTACCCGCAGACGAAAGATGGATACCATCACTCTTGCGCATCAAAACATTTTGCCCATTTAAGTCTGGTCCATAAGACGTATAACCGCCCTCTTCATTCGCAAATCGTTCGTAAATATCCACATAATCCGCCCCATTAGCAAAGGCCGCCAACCGATGAAGGGATGTTATTTGGCTCATGGATTTTGAATAAGAGGTTTTGCTCATGGGCGGCAACCCCATCCAAACGACAGGTTTTTTGGCGTCGCTGAGCTTGCGCAAGAACAGGTTCAACCGTCGCTCATATTCTACACGCCATCCATCAGTCAGCGGTTCAAATCGCCCTTCTGCGGACTTAATCTCTTGGCGGTCATTAATCCCAATTGCGACCACAACCAGATCGAACTTTAAGGTCGCCAAATAGTCATCAATCGCAGCGTTCCAATCAAAATAATCGTCCCGCACAAAACCTGAAGACCCCACGCCTTTGCTGACAATCGCCAATTGGGTTTCCTTGGCATAAAAGCGGTCCAGTGCCTTGGCCAAATCAATCGCCAAACTATCGCCAACCACCAGAAGAACCTTTGCATCGGGTTCCTTCTCTATCATTTTGATCACCGGCACTGTTGTGATGCTAGGTGACGACTTCCGTTTGGTTGTCGTTTTTTTGGGTGGCGCCGCTTTTTCCTTTGCGGATTTGTTTCGACCAAACAGCACATCAAACAGCGAGCGTTTCTTTGGTTTCTCCGCCTGTGCAACTTCAATGCGATCTTGCGCAAACACAACGTTGCCCCACGTTGGCAACGTAAGTGGTGCCAAAATCAGCAAAAACAACAATGTGATTCGAAGTATCCGGGCCATTAAACAGATCGCAAATCAGTTAGAATTCATGACACTATTATAGACACCAATCGTGGCAAAGCCATCTGCTAAGTGCCCGTGGCGTTTTTGCCATTGCCGCAGTGCATCTTGGCTAATTGGACCAAAGCGTCCATCCAGTTTATCGGCGTAAAAACCAAGCTTCATCAATCGCTTTTGCAGTTCTATCCTTTGCTGACGATTTAGGAATTTTGCTTGCCGGGGCCAACTGTTCACAAATGGCCCCGCCCCTTTAAGTCGATCCGTCAAATGGGCGACTGCCAACGCATAAGAATCCGCAAAGTTATAGCCCTTGAGTGCCAAATAATTTTGTGTCATCAAAAATTTAGGCCCACCGGCCCCAGCTGGCACATATAAAAAGACCTGCTCGTCCAAATCCCCAAATTTGCGCCGCTTGACCCTTGTAACGCCACGCTCTGCAAAAAAAGAAATGGGTCGTAATTGAGTTCGGCCAGCCAACATATAGTCAAACCCTTTTGGAAGATCGACTTCATATCCCCAATCTTGGCCCGGCTGATAACCAACACCCAATAGCCATTTTGCGCTAGACGCTAACGCATCGCCTAATGAGCCGTGCGGGTCGCGTTTGCCATCCCCATCAAAATCCGTTCCATGGGTCAGGAAAGCACTTGGCATAATCTGCAAATGACCAAGTGCACCCGCCCATGAGCCCTTTAAGCCAGACGCTGGTGCCTCGCCGCGCGCATAAATCTTTAGTGCGGCAATCAGCTCGGCTTCGTCCAGCTTTACCCGACCACGCCTTTGATGCACCAGGCTAAACAGCGAGCGCAAAACTGGTTTGAAATAGCGATCATTATTCATGATCGCACCATAATCGGTCTCAACACCCCAAATGGCTGCCAACATGTATGGATCAACTC
>NZ_CAKZPW010000315.1:0-5822 GCF_937139385.1 uncultured Maritalea sp.
AATTTCATCGGGATTTGGCACCACGCCAGTTACCGCCACAACGTCTTCAGGTGAAGAGCCCCACGTAACAATCGGGGTCAAGTTGGCTGCATCCAACGTGATTTCTTTATCAAAAACCGCGCCTTCATCTGTGTGTAGTGTTTCCCAATAGGCGCGCGCCATATCAAACGCTTCGCCTTTTGGTGCGCGCGGCTTGCCTTTAATATAGTCAAATGTCTTCTGGTCTGGTGCAATCAAACCTGCGCGAGCACCGCCTTCAATCGACATGTTACAAACCGTCATCCGGCCTTCCATCGACAAAGCTTCAATCGCTTCACCAGCATATTCAATCACATGGCCGGTGCCACCCGCAGTGCCAATTTCGCCAATGATCGCCAAAACGATGTCTTTTGCTGTTACACCATCAGGCAATTTGCCATTGACGGTTACCCGCATATTTTTCGCTTTGGACTGAATTAGCGTTTGAGTGGCCAAAACATGCTCAACTTCAGAGGTGCCAATGCCGTGCGCCAATGCACCAAACGCCCCATGAGTTGATGTGTGGCTGTCACCACAAACAATGGTCATGCCGGGCAGCGTAAAGCCTTGCTCTGGGCCCACAATGTGCACAACGCCTTGGCGTTTATCCAGCTCGTCAAAATACTCAACATCAAAATCTTTGGCATTTTGCGCCAAGGTTTCAACTTGCAACTTGCTGTCTGGATCATCAATACCATTTGAGCGATCGGTCGTTGGCACATTGTGGTCAACCACAGCCAATGTGCGCAAGGGTGCGCGCACTTTGCGTCCCGCCATCCGCAACCCTTCAAAAGCCTGCGGACTTGTAACTTCATGCACGAGGTGGCGGTCAATATAAAGATGGCTGGTGCCGTCCTCATTATTGGTCACCAAATGATCATCCCAGATCTTGTCGTAAAGTGTGCGTGCGCTCGTCATCTGTCTATTTTCTCGCAAGGATTTGGTCTAAAGGGAATTCCGATCCATGTTTTTAAATCCGTAAGGAAACCGGGTCAAGGCTAACGCTCAAAGATCAGTTCCCTTTGATCGTGACGACCAAGAAAACAAATTTGACCCATAGCAAATATATTCCACTCATTTCCTACTTCATTTATTTACACTCAAGGAATAGGCTCACCCCATGTCATCACCAAAAGGGGTCACAACGATGGCGCAGGTTAAAACCTCCAACAAAGCGCATTTGGTTGCAGCAGCACATGAGCTACGTGCAACAGAGAAAAGCTTTTCGAACTTTCTCGTCCACCTAATCAACTCAATCGACGATACTGACTTAAGTCATTATGATATCGACGAATTTCTTGCCATTGCGCGACAGTCCTATGAGAATCTAGGCAAGCGGCAGTCCAAAGAACATTCGATTACGGTTGCATCGTTGAACAACAAGTCCAACACCTACACCATTGATGTTTTCAACGAAGACATGCCCTTTATTGTTGATTCGGGACTGGCCGCCATTCGCGCCTCCGGTGCGGACATTAGGCTTTTTGCTCACCCTGTGCTGCCCGTTAAAGGCGAGGGTAAAGACCTTGAGGTTTTAGAAACCTTAGAAGATGGCGCAACAACCGAAAGCCTGTTGCATGTGCATTTTGATCCTGGGCTAGACCCAAAAGCCCTAGACCTTGTTCAATCCGAAATGAACAACGTTCTCGTTCAAGTGCGCCGCGCCGTTGCTGGCTGGCGGCCAATGCTTGAGAAATTGGGCGATGTGGTGCGCAATTATCGCAATAACCCGCCACAAGTGGAAGAAGCGGTGCTTTCTGAAAGCATGCATTTTCTTGGCTGGTTAGCAGACCATAATTTCACGTTCCTTGGCATGCGCGAGTATAAATTCAGCGAAATTGATGGTGAGCCGAATTTGGAGCCCATTCCAAATAGCGGGCTTGGGATTCTTTCAGACCCAAATTTATTCTTTCTCCGCCACGGCCAAGACTATGTAGAAATGACCGCCCAACACGCGGACTTTTTGACAAAATCTGACCCCTTAATGGTCACCAAAGCCAACATTAAGTCTGTAGTGCACCGCCGTGTGCATATGGACTATATCGGCATCAAACAGTTCAACGAAGATGGATCAATCGCAGGTGAATTGCGCATTATTGGCCTTTTCACATCAATGTCCTTGGCCACACCACATACAGAAGTGCCTTTGCTCCGCCGCAAAGTCATGGAAGTGATGCGCAGATCAGGTCACAATCCAAATTCGCACTCAGGCAAAGCCCTAATGAGTGCGCTCGACAATTATCCGCGCGAAGAGCTGTTTCAGATCGACGAAGATTTATTGTTCGAATTTGCGACCACAATTTCAGCCCTTGCTGATCGGCCACGCGTGCGCGTGCTACCGCGCATAGATCCTTTCGACAATTTCGTGTCGATCATCATGTTCATGGCCCGAGATCGCTACACATCCACAATTCGTGAACAAGTAGGCGAGTATCTGGCTGAGCAATATGATGCGCGGGTGTCAACCTATTACCCGAATTTCCCAGAAGGTGAATTGGTCTCTGTACACTTTATTCTTGGCCGAAACGGGGGTGTCACACCGCGACCAAGCCGTGATGAACTTGAAGCCCATATCACTGATCTCACCTATAGCTACGGTGATCGGCTTTTGGCGACCGCGAAAGATCCGCGCGCAATCCTTGATTATGCGAACGCTTTCACGAATGCCTATCAAGAAAAATATGGCCACGCGGAAGCTTTAAAAGACATAGAGCAATTCCAATTGCTCAAAGACGAAAAGCAAATTGCTGTTCGCTTGAGCAAACATTCAAGACGCGAAGGCGCTTATTCGCTTAAGCTCTACCACCGTGCAACGGCAATTCCGTTGAGCGCGCGGGTGCCTATGCTTGAAAACTTTGGGTTTAAGGTCAACAACGAGCGCACCTACACCGTCATACCGCAAAACACAGATGAACGTATTTTGCACGACATGACGATCAAAGCCCCCGGTGTAGATCAAGATTTGACCCAAGTGGACAATGTGATCGAAAGGGCCATTAAAGCTGTTTGGTATAAAGATGCGGAAAACGACGGCTACAACAAGCTCACTGTTCGCGCCGCAATGGAATGGGACGATGTTTCAATCATCCGAGCGCTTGGTCGTTACCTCAAGCAAACAAAAATAGCCTATTCCCAGCGCTATATGTGGGACACGTTGGCCAAACATCCAGACGTTGCCCAAGCCATCGTGGATTTATTCCACGTGCGCCACGCACCCGACTTTGTTGGCGATCGCACAAGCGTTGAAGCAAACGCGCGCGAAACCATCTCCGCGGCATTGCAAGCTATTACCTCGCTAGACGATGACACGATCGTACGCCGGTTCGTAAACCTCGTGGATTCAAGTTTACGTACCAACTTTTTCCAACGTGTCAACGGCAAGCGACGCCCGGCTTTGGCCATCAAATATGATGCTTCAAAGGTTGATGGTTTGCCTGAACCACGTCCATTCCGTGAAATCCATGTCTATAGCCCACGGGTTGAAGGTGTGCATTTGCGCGGCGGCATGATCGCCCGTGGCGGCCTGCGCTGGTCGGATCGCCCAGAAGATTTTCGCACGGAAGTATTGGGTCTTGTTAAGGCTCAAATGGTGAAAAACGCCGTGATTGTTCCGGTTGGCGCAAAAGGCGGCTTTGTGCCCAAACAAATCAAAAGCAACGCAAGCCGCGAAGAGTTTTTGGCGGAAGGCACAGAAGCCTACAAAATCTTCATCGGTTCATTACTCGACATCACTGACAATCTTGATGGCGACAAAATCATTCCCCCTAAAGATGTCACCCGTATTGATGGAGATGATGCATATTTAGTGGTCGCGGCCGACAAGGGTACAGCAACCTTCTCCGACACAGCCAATGCCATATCCGATGAACGCCAATTCTGGCTTTCTGACGCATTTGCATCAGGTGGGTCGGTTGGCTATGACCACAAAAAGATGGGCATTACTGCCCGCGGCGGTTGGGAGGCAGTAAAACGCCATTTCCGCGAACTTGACCGCGACATCCAAACACAGCCGTTTACGGCCGTTGGCGTGGGCGACATGTCTGGGGATGTGTTTGGCAACGGCATGCTTTTGTCTAAAGCCACAAAACTAATCGCCGCATTTGACCACCGCGACATCTTTATTGACCCAAATCCAGACCCAGCAACCACCTGGGCTGAGCGCAAACGGATCTTTGAGATGGGGCGGTCAAGTTGGCAAGATTATGACCAATCGCTCCTTTCAAACGGTGGCGGCATTTATCCGCGCACATCAAAATCGATCAAGCTTTCTCAAGAAGCTGTTGATGCCCTGGGACTAGAAAAAGACGAGATGACGCCGAATGAATTAATGCGGGCCATTTTAGTCTCCAAGGTGGACCTTTTATGGTTTGGTGGCATTGGCACCTATGTTCGGGCCAGCACAGAAAGCGATGCAGAAGCGGGCGATCGTGCAAACGACGCCATTCGCATCACCGGTTCGGAAGTGGGCGCAAAAGCCATCGGCGAAGGGGCCAACCTTGGCATAACCCAATTGGGTCGTGTCGAATTTGCCCGCGCAGGGGGCCGCATCAACACGGATGCGATCGACAATTCTGCCGGGGTAAACTCTTCAGATTTGGAAGTGAACATCAAAATCGCATTGGGCACATTGGTGCGCGATGGCACACTCAATTATGAGCAACGAAACACCTTCTTGGCAGAAATGACCGATGAAGTGGCTCAATTGTGTTTGCGCAACAACTATTTGCAGACCCTAGCCATTTCATTGGCTGAACGCAGAAATCTGAGCGACTTACCCTATCATGCTGATTTCATGAAAGCGCTTGAGGCGGCAGGCCATTTGAACCGCAAGGTTGAATATCTGCCTAAACATGTTGACCTGATGGAACGCGAAGCCCAAGGCGCCGGCCTTTACCGACCAGAATTGGCGGTAATCTTGGCTTATGCGAAAAACACGCTTTATGCCGAATTGCTAGAAAGCGAAGTGCCAGATGATCCATATTTGGGCAAAGAGCTGTTTCGTTATTTCCCCGATCAATTGGCTGACGAGCACCCCGATACAATCAAGAACCACCGCTTGCGGCGCGAAGTGATTGCAACGGTATTGTGCAACGCCATGATCAACCGGGGCGGCCCTGACTTTGTGCACCGCGTTGCAGCAGCAACAGGTTCCGATGCTTCACAGGTGGCCGCTGCTTACGCTGCCGCCCGCGACAGCTTTGGCTTGACCGATATGAACCTTGCCATTGATGCTTTGGACACAAAGATCAAAGGGGAAACTCAGCTCGAACTCTATGATGAGCTGCGCACACTTCTGCTGCAACAAACCGCTTGGTTCTTGCGAAACGTCAATTTTGCCGACGGTATTTCAACAGTTGTTGAAACCTATTCAAAAGGCATTGAGACAATTCGCACAATGTTCGACGAAGTGCTTCCAGCATTTGTGGCAGCCTCTGTTTCTGACCAAGCCAAAAGCTTTGAAGAAGGTGGCACCCCAGACGGTTTGGCCAAACGCATCGCGCAACTTTCAGCGCTTACTTTGGCCACAGAAGTTGTGCTGGTCAGCGAACGCGCGAACATCTCGGTGGAAGATGCGGCGAGAACCTATTTTGCGGTTCTAGAAACCTTCCAACTTGGCCATATCACAGAGCAAATTCAAACCATTGAGGTCAAAGACTATTATGATCGCATGGCACTTGATCGGGCCATTGCAAACCTAATGCGTGCACAGCGCGACATTACTCTAGATGTTCTTACTTTCGACAGCGCTGATGTTGAAACCGGCTTGGCCGCTTGGCATGAAGCACGCCGCGACGACATTGAAC
>NZ_CAKZPW010000316.1:0-3088 GCF_937139385.1 uncultured Maritalea sp.
AACGCGGGCGAGAACTGGGGCCAATACAGCTAACCCGATAAAGGCAATAATTAGGTTTTGTTCTGATTGAAAAGAAAACCGATAACCAATGCGCGATAGCCCAAATCGCACCGTGATCCAAACGCCAAAGGTCGCCAATAGCGCAATGTTTACATCGATATAATAGTTTACCAACGCACTAACCATTGCTCTTCTCTTGCTTGTCATCCAGCAAAGAACGGATCTGCTCAATCATCTCATCGGTGAGCATTTCATCGTCAACCAACCGCGCAACCAATGCACCCGGCGCACCATCAAAAAGCGATTTTGACATCTGGCGAATAGAGCGACCCTGATATTCATTTTTTGAAAGCACAGGCGTATAAACCAGCGCGCGATCTTTCTTGTCGCTGGCAACAAATCCCTTTTGTTCCAAGATCCGCATTACTGTGGCACCAGACGTGTAGGCACGGTCAACTTCCGCATCCATATTGGCCATAATTTCCCGCACGGTTCCTGATCCAACAGCCCAAAGGCCATTCATGAATTCAAGTTCAACACTGGTCAAAAAATCTGGGTCGTGCTTGCGGGCCATCGTTCACTTTTCATTGTTACAAATTTATCATCTAAAAACTTAGTACATATGCGCGCCCCTTGGCAAGCAACATGTGTTTAGTCAGGGTTTATCCTTTAAAAAGCAAACGCTTAACCGCCAACTGCCAGCCAGCATACTTCTCATCCGCCAGCTTTTTATCAACATTCGGCTGAAACTGATGCTCTAGCGACCATTGTTCAGCGAACTCTTCGGGCGCGCCACAAAGCCCAACGCTTAGCCCCGCTAGATATGCAGCACCTAAAGCCGTTGTTTCTGTAACAACCGGCCGATCCACCGGTGCTTGCAATTGATTTGACAGGGCTTGCATCGCATAGGCACTTTTGGCCATGCCGCCATCAATCCGCAACACGGTTTGCTCTTTCGCCCCCCAATCCTCGCTCATCGCTTCAATTAGATCGCGGGTCTGAAAGCCAACGCTTTCCAATGCCGCCTTTGCAATTTCTTCGGGGCCAGTGTTTCGGGTAAGACCAAAAATCGCACCCCGGCATTCAGCGTCCCAATAGGGAGCGCCAAGCCCGGTGAATGCGGGCACAAAATAAACATTTTCGGTTTGATCTGCCGCCTCTGCCAATGGACCCGTTTCTGCAGCACTTCGGATCATTTTCAAACCATCCCGAAGCCATTGCACAACAGCACCAGCGATAAAAATCGAGCCTTCCAGCGCGTAGGTCGGCTTGCCATCCAATTGATAGGCGATGGTGGTGAGCAGCCGATTATTCGACAACACAGGCTTTTCGCCCGTGTTGAGCAGAACAAAACAGCCCGTACCATAAGTTGATTTTGCCATCCCCGGTTTAAAACAAGCCTGACCAACTGTTGCCGCCTGCTGGTCACCCGCCACCCCACGAATGGGAATGCCGACACCCCCGAAAAGATCATCCCGCGTAACGCCAAAATCATCAGAGCAGTCTTTAACCTCAGGCATCATGCTTTCTGGAATGCCAAAAAGTGCCAAGAGGTCTTTATCCCAACACCCGTCCATGATGTTATAAAGCATGGTGCGGGCTGCGTTTGTTGCGTCCGTGGCGTGTACCGTCCCACCAGTTAAACGCCATATCAAGTAGCTATCCACGGTTCCGAATAGCAGATCGCCGTTTTCGGCCCGCTCGCGCGCACCTTCAACGTTTTGCAAAATCCAATGCACTTTTGTGGCCGAAAAATATGGGTCCAACAAAAGACCCGTTTTTTGGCGCACCATTTCTTCATGGCCCGCATCACGCAATGACTGACAGTATTCCGCCGTTCGCCGGTCTTGCCAAACGATGGCATTGTAAACAGGCTTGCCGGTTTTTTTATCCCACACGATGGTGGTTTCGCGTTGATTGGTAACGCCAATCGCCGCGATATCTCGCGGCGAAAGGTTTTGTTTTTCTATGGCGAGATGGCACATGGCAACAGTGGTTGACCAAATCTCTTCTGGGTCATGTTCCACCCAACCCGACTGGGGGAATATTTGCGGAAACTCCTCTTGCCCAGTCGCTAGCGGGTTAAGTTGATCATCAAAAACAATCGCCCGACTTGATGTTGTGCCCTGATCAATCGCCAGAATATAGTGCGCCGTCATTTAGATTTGCTCACGCTTTCCAAAAACAAAATGTGCCCCAGCATATCGCTATTCCCAACGGTATCCATAGGGGAGTGCCAAAAATCCCCAACCAAGCGAGAAAAATATAAGCGCTACCCAAAAGCGTAAGGAATAATCTATCGCCTCGCGTCGTCACAAGTCCTAGCGCGCCTTTACGTTCATCGCCACCCGGCTTGCGGATTTCAAGAACCGTCAAAACACCCATTGCGGAAAAAATACCAACAAACACCAGCGCCGTCGGCCACGTCCATGCCATCCAACTCAGCATTATACTCTCCCCATCGCGAAACCCTTCGCGATATAGTTACGCACGAAATAGATCACGATGGCCCCTGGAATAATTGTCAGCGTACCAGCGGCCGCCAACAATCCAAGTTCATAGCCCGCATTTGATGCGGTTTTGGTCATAGTTGCAGCAATTGGTTTTGCGGCAACGGCGGTTAGCGTTTTGCCCAAAAGCAATTCAACCCAGGAGAACATGAAGCAGAAAAATGCAGCCACCCCGACGCCAGCTTTGATCGATGGAATGAAAATGGTGACGAAGAACCGTGGGAACGAATATCCATCAACATAAGCGGTCTCATCCAACTCTTTGGGGATTCCTCCCATAAAGCCTTCCAAAATCCAAACCGCCAATGGGATGTTGAACAAACAGTGCGCAAGCGCCACTGCTAAGTGGGTGTCAAACAATCCAACAGAGGAATAGAGTTGAAAGAATGGCAGGGCAAATACCGCCGCCGGGGCCATCCGGTTGGTCAACAACCAGAAGAACAATTGCTTATCACCCAAAAACCGATAGCGCGAAAACGCATAGGCCGCGGGCAATGCCACACAAACCGAAATGACCGTGTTCAGCGACACATAGATGATCGAGTTGATATAACCCCAGTACCAGCTGGGATCGGTAA
>NZ_CAKZPW010000317.1:0-14075 GCF_937139385.1 uncultured Maritalea sp.
CGATGGCGTTATTCGCATGATCATCACAGAAGATAGCCAACTGACTTTGCCCACCTTTGAGAAAAAAGGCCGGGTCCGCATGGCACAAATCGCCACGCGAAAATCAACAATTGTGGCGCGTTCTCCTGCCCAAGACGGCTATATTCGCGCCATGGACCGCACCGAACTGGTATTCGGCGTTGGCCCGGCAGGTACAGGTAAAACGTATCTTGCGGTGGCATATGCGGCAACCTTGCTTGAGCGTGGTGATATCTCGCGCATTATCTTGTCACGCCCAGCGGTTGAGGCGGGCGAGCATTTGGGCTTTTTGCCCGGTGACATGAAAGATAAGGTCGATCCATACCTGCGCCCGCTATATGATGCGCTTTATGATATGATGCAGCCTGAAATTGTTGATCGCTGCATTGAAAACCACACGATTGAAGTGGCACCATTGGCCTTTATGCGGGGGCGCACATTGTCTAACGCCCTTGTAATTTTGGACGAAGCGCAAAACACCACAACCCAGCAAATGAAGATGTTTTTGACCCGTTTGGGTGAAAACTCGAAAATGATCATCACCGGTGACCCCTCGCAAGTGGATTTGCCACGTGGCGTCCGAAGCGGCTTGGTTGAAGCCTTGGACTTTTTGGCTGGTGTACAAGGCATTCATGTGACCCGCTTCACCGATAAAGATGTGGTGCGCCATGAATTGGTCGCCCGGATTATTCGCGCCTATGATAAAGCTGAAAAAAAGGCCATAGCCGCATCCAAATAGGGTGTGCTTTGGTATAAGCCATTGTCTGATTTTCAAATTGAAATTGATGTGCTGGTCCAAGACGACATGTGGTCGCCGGACTTGGAAGATGTGATTTTGCGCGCTGTCGCGGCTGCCATCGATCATCTTCAAATCGTGCCAGCCGGCCCGACAGAACTATCGGTTTTATTGACCAATGACGTCCACCAACATGAACTAAATGCCCAGTGGCGGGAAAAACAATCCACCACCAATGTGCTTTCTTTCCCACAAATTGAACCTTTTGCGCCCGTGTGCGGCCTTATTGGCGACATATCCTTGGCCTATGAAACCGTTGCAAAAGAGGCGCAGCTAGAGGGTAAAAGCTTTTCTGATCACGTCTCACACCTTTGTGTGCATGGATTTTTGCACATTTTAGGTTATGATCATCTCACCAGCGAAGACGCTGAAAAAATGGAACAATTGGAGCGCGATATACTTAGCGCTCTTGAAATCGGCGATCCATATGCCGAAATGGCGCTAGAACATTGAACTTTCCTAAGGGGTAAAACCGGCCATTGGCCGCAACGCAATGAACGACAAAGACCAACCCATCGCCGCGGCGCAACGGCCGCATCGTCAAAATGACGACAGTGCGAACACAAAAAACCCAAATACCGATGACAAGCAATCCTCTGATCGCAAGCTATCTTTTTGGGGTAAAATCCGAGCAAAATTGGCTTTTCGCGCCCCGACCCTGCGCCAAGATTTACAAGAGGCGCTGGAAGATTCCACCGCAAATGGCTTTGACGCCGCTTTTTCGGATGGTGAGCGGGCACTCATTCAAAACGTCTTAAATCTTTCCCAAATTCGCGTTGAAGACGTCATGGTCAACCGCGCCGATATTGAAGCGACCGAGGTTGATGACAGCGTTGCTGTTTTGATTGCACGCTTTCGTGAGGCTGGGCACTCTCGTTTGCCCGTGTACGACGATACGCTCGACAATATTGTGGGTATGGTCCACATCAAAGATTTGCTGCTGAGCCTATCAGAACCTCAAGAAACAAAAGACAAAAAGGCGCATCCCGAAAAACTGAAAACAGGCACATTGCGCGCAAAACTCGCCAACGCGGCGCTTGTGCGCGAAGTTCTTTATGTGCCCCCTGCAATGCCGGTTGGCAATCTATTGCAATCCATGCAAGCGACTCGCATCCACATGGCGATTGTTGTGGACGAATATGGCGGCACTGACGGTTTGGTGACCATTGAAGACCTGATTGAAGAAGTTGTAGGCGACATCGAAGATGAACACGATGAAGCCGAAGACATTCAAATCAGCCAGATAGATGAGAACACCTTCGTGGTAGATGCACGCTGTGAGCTTGATGATTTGTCTGTGGCTCTAGGGCCAGATTTTGTGCCTGGCGAACATGCCGAAGATGTGGATACTTTGGGCGGATTAGTCACCTCTATGCTTGATCGCGTACCGGTACGTGGCGAAGTTATTTCAAAACTACGCGATTTCGAATTTGAGATTATTCAAGCCGATCCACGTCGGGTCAAAACCATCAAAGTGACCCGTCGCAAGAGAAACTTGCGCCAACGGCCACGCAAACTCAAAATTGAAAGCAGCACACAAGCCGACGGCACAAAAACCGCGGCCGAATAAGAGCGATTTTGCCGCTTTGGTCAACTTGGCCTTGACGAAACCGCCTTCAAGCGTGAGCAATGTAGCGAACTGATTTGGTAGATAGGTAGCCCCGTTTCATGCTGGATAATTTCGCACAATGGTGCTTGTTGGCGCACGGCTGGCAGCGTTTAGCTGTCGCATTTCTTGCCGGGGCTTTTGCAGCTTTGTCGATGCCGCCGCTGTTTATTTTTCCGGCCCTTTTTGTCGCCTACCCAATTTTGGTGTGGTTGCTCGATGGGGTGGAAACACAATTGAGCGTGCGGCAAAAGCTATTTGGCCCCGCCTTTCGCATCGGCTGGGCCTTTGGCTTTGGTTATTTCACGCTCTCTTTGCACTGGATGGCGGGCGCGTTCTTTGTGGAACCAGATCTGTTTTTATGGGCGTTGCCGCTAGGGCTTTTCGGCTTGCCTGCCGTTCTGGCCATCTTTTGGGGATTTGGCACCGCCGCGGCGCATCTGATGTGGTCTGATTATGGCCAACGGATCTTCGCCCTCGCGGCCATTTTGTCCCTAACAGAGTTTTTGCGTGGTCACCTCTTTACAGGATTTCCGTGGAACTTGCCCGGATATGCCCTAAGCATTTCAGATCAAACCATGCAATTTGGCTCAGTGGTCGGCATTTATGGTCTCAGCCTTTTGGTGATGATTGTGGCCATGGCCCCCGCCACCATTTGGCCCCATCTGGATCAATCAAAAATGGCACGGTTTGCGCCAACGCTTGGCGGACTTGCTCTTTTGGCTTTGCTCTTTGGTTTTGGACATTACCAGCTTGGCGCCAATCCCACCCTTTATCGAGATGACGTGCGTTTGCGCTTGGTGCAGCCCAATATCGCCCAAGTGGAAAAATGGAAGCCGGAAAACGCGCAGCCGATTTTTGAAACGCTTTTGTCCCTTTCCGCCGAACGCAGCACCCCAAATGATCCCGGTTTGATTGCCGCCACGCACCTTATTTGGCCCGAATCGGTATTCCCATTTTTGGTGTCTGAGCGGCCAGATGCCTTGGCGCGCATCGCGCGGCTATTGCCAAATGGCACAAAATTGATCGCCGGGGCGGCCCGCAAGAACGTCGATCTAACCGGTCTTGGGCAAACACAAGAGGGGATCCTAAACTCCATTCTCGCGTTTAGCGATCAAGGCGAAATCAACGCCACATACGATAAATACCGCTTGGTCCCTTTTGGGGAGTATGTGCCGTTCAAACCCCTTTTGTCCCTCATGGGCATCAAGGAAATGGTGTCCGCGTCTGACAGTTTTGTGCATGGAGAGAAGCCAAATCAGGCGCTAAGGCCGTTGGGCACGCCAGCGTTCTTGCCCCTGATTTGTTATGAAGTTATTTTTTCAGGTGGGATGGGCAGTGCCATTGATCAAGCAGACTGGATCTTAAATCTCACCAATGATGCATGGTTTCAAGGCACCATTGGTCCCGCTCAGCATTTTGAACATGCCCGCATGCGCGCGTTAGAAGAAGGTTTGCCCTTGGTCCGCGTCGCCAACACTGGGCGCACGGCCATTGTGGATGCCTTCGGGCGGATCACCGCATCGTTGCCAATGGATGAAGCGCTTGTCTTGAACGCAAATTTGCCGCAAAGGCTTGAGAAAACATTGTTTTCGCAATATCGTCACATCATATTTTATTTGATTATTGGCGCTATATTGATTTCCACCTTTTTAAGGAATAGATGGCGTCGCAATTGGGAGAATTAACGTGTCCATCCCCCGCCCACGACAGCCGGACCAAGTAGATCAACATGTTGGCCAACAGGTGCGCTTAAGACGCAAAGCCTGTGCCATGTCGATGAAAAAACTCGCCCAAGCGCTTGGGATTACCTATCAACAGGTCCAAAAATACGAAACAGGCGCCAACCGCATTCCAGCGTCGCGTTTGGCCATGATTGCGGAACTGCTTGGCGGATCGCCTGGCGATTTCTATGCCGAATCGGCAGGTCAGGGATTTGGCGAAAGTGCGCAGTCATCTTTTTCCTCCCTCTCATCGCAAGAGCAAAGGTTGCTCAGTGCCTTTGATGCCATCCCCACCTCAGTGGCCAAAAACGCGCTGCTGGATATTGCGGATCAAATGGCTGCCCCCCATTTGCGCGAAAAAGCTAGGTGAATTCCATTTGATATAACGAATTCTTTATATCCATGTTGCAATTATGCAGGTCAAAGAATATCTCTAGGGTCAAACTTCTGCGCGAACCGCGTAGTTCAAGCCCTGAATGAAAGGCTTTGCTTGTGGCAAATTCGTCATATCTTTTTACTTCTGAATCTGTGTCAGAGGGTCATCCAGACAAAATCTGCGATCGTATTTCGGACGCTGTGCTTGATGCATTTCTAACTGCGGATCCTTATTCACGCGTTGCTGTTGAAACATTGGCCACAACCAACAAAGTTGTGTTGGCGGGCGAAGTGCGCGGCCCAGACTCAATTGACAAAGCGGCCATGGAAGCTATTGCCCGCGAATGCATCAAAAATATTGGCTATGAACAAGAAGGCTTCCATTGGGAAACCTGCGATGTTGATGTTTATGTACATGAGCAATCAGCAGAGATCGCTCAAGGTGTTGATGCCTCTGCCAGTAAAGATGAAGGGGCAGGCGATCAGGGCATCATGTTTGGTTTTGCGACCGATGAAACCCCAGAACTAATGCCAGCGCCCATTCAATATGCCCATAAAATCTTGCGCACCATGGCCACCGCACGCCACGCCGGCGAAGTGCCACAATTGGCGCCAGACGCCAAAAGCCAAGTGACATTGAAATATGAAGATGGCAAACCAGTTGGCACCACCTCTGTTGTTGTTTCAACCCAGCACATGGAGGGCGTCAGCCAACAAGAAGTGCGTGAAATAGTGCGCCCCTTCGTTATTAACGCGCTGCCAGATGGCTGGATGTGCGAAGAAGACGATTTTTACGTCAACCCAACTGGTGCCTTTGTCATTGGTGGACCTGATGGAGATGCGGGACTTACGGGCCGCAAAATCATTGTGGACACATATGGCGGTGCAGCCCCCCACGGTGGCGGCGCTTTTTCCGGTAAAGACCCCACAAAAGTTGACCGCTCTGCGGCCTATGCTGCGCGCTATTTGGCGAAAAATGTTGTCGCGGCGGGCTTGGCCAAAAAATGCGTGATCCAGCTTTCTTATGCAATTGGGGTGTCCAAACCCTTGTCGATCTTTGTCGATACATTCGGCACCGGTTCTGTAAACGAAGACAAATTGGGTCAAGTGCTCAACAAAGTGATGGACCTGTCCCCCCGTGGCATCCGTGAAGCTTTGCAGTTGAACAAACCAATTTATGAACGCACAGCGGCCTACGGTCATTTTGGACGTAACCCCACAAATGATGGTGGTTTTTCTTGGGAGCGTACCAACTTGGGCGAAGCAATCCGGTCGGAATTGACTTAATTTATGGCGCCCGCTTCTACCTCGCATTTGCGCAAAAAAGAATATGGCCTAGAGGCTGAACGAAAGGCCTTTTTTGGCCGCCGTTCAGCCCATAAGCTCCATCCGACCCAGCAAAAACTGGCCGATCAATTGCTGCCCAAGGTCAAGCTTGAATTGGGTGAAGGGCCCTTGCCGCTTACTCAAGTGTTTGAGCAGCCTGCGCCCCGCAATTTCATTGAAATCGGCTATGGCGGCGGTGAACACCTTGCCCGGCAAGCGCGCGAGAATAGAGACGCAAACTATATAGGTTGCGAACCGTTTATCGGCGGCATCGGCAAAATGTTGGCGGCGATTGATGATGATCAGCTCAAAAACGTCAAGCTTTTCACAGACGATGCTTTGCATCTTTTGAAGGCGTTGCCACAGGCCTCGTTTGATGGTGCCTATTTGCTCTATCCCGACCCTTGGCCCAAAAAACGTCATCATAAACGCCGCTTTATCAATTCGGTGACCCTAAGCGCCTTGGCCCGTATTTTAAAGCCGGGTGCAGAATTTCGCGTGGCAACAGACATTGAAGATTATGCAACTTGGGCCCTTGGCCAAGTGTTGCGCCATGATGAATTTTACTGGCCCCAAGCGGAAGCGGGTTCTTGGCATCAGCCCTGGGCCGGTTGGCAATCAACCCGCTATGAAGAAAAAGCCCGCAAAGAGGGGCGAGACATTTCGTTTTATTTCAGCTTTATCCGCAGATAGGGTTCAACGTGCAGGCTGATACTCAAGCGCTGTAACTTTCGCTTTGAAGAACGCGAAATAGTCGGGTGTCCCAAAATGGTTGCCCGCTTCAACATCACTCACAATCGTGATCCCATCATACGTTGCATAAGCATGGGCAATGCCCCCGAACGGCTGCAATTTAAAAGTTTGCTCGGGGTTCGCGTTGCTCCATCTGGGGATCAAGAACTCGATGGGGGCGCCACGCGTATCAATTTTGATATCGACAATTTGGTCAAAGCCCAAAGCGTTCACTTTCGCGCGGATCACATCATCCCCAAGCTCTTCCCATTCAACGCCAAATTGAGGCAATAGGGAAACGGGCGACCAGGCTGCCATTTCAACCACCATACGCCCAACGCCAGAGCGCAAATAGTCCTCATCCCCACCAGCGCGCGCAACGGGGAGGACACCCAGCAACCAAAATTTTGTCCAGCTTTGCTCATCCCATACCATGTCGCTGCCATTCATCGACATGGCTGTGTCATAGGTCTTTAGCGCCCAGGTGAAACCAGTTGGGGCCGCGTTATACTGCGTTGCGGTAAAAGGATAATAGCTATGCTCATTAGCGTCCCCCAATCCAAATTCGCCCACCATTTCAATCCGATTGATGGTTCTAAGTTGAGCATCGGGCGCAATCATAAAATTGAAGTAGCGCTGCACAGGTGCAGGCAGATGCGCCACCATCAAAGGGTCATATGTGCCACGTGCTGGGTCGATCTCATTCCATATGCGCAAATTGACCGTTTCAAGGTTTCTCTCATCGCTAAAGTTGAGCCACAGCGCAAACATACCAAAGGCCATTGCTGAAATGCTCAAAAACAAAAGAATAGACAAAATGACTGTCTTTAACATGGCGGCGCTTCCCCAGTTTTGCTGCAGCATAAGACGATACCTTGCACCAAATATCGTTGATGGAAGTCAACTGACGACAAAGAGCTGCCACAAATAGCCCAAACCGCTTGCAAATAGTGGATATTGGCAGTATATAACGTGCAAAATCTCAAATCGAATATGAGAGTGGGTGCCAGCAGGCCCCGCTCTTTTTTAATACCAAATGGGTCCAATGCACGTCGAACTAGACTTAAATGAGCAACGATATTGCCGCGAAGCTGGCCAGGAACAACGCGTTTCAGCGATCCTTGAGCCGGTAGCTCTTGATATGGGATATCGCCTTGTGCGTGTTCGCCTAACCCAAGACAATGGCTGCACGTTGCAGATCATGGCCGAAGATGCCCATGGTGACTTCAACATCACCGATTGTGAGAAGTTTTCAAAAGAGATTTCACCAATTCTTGATGTAGAAGATCCGATCAGCCGCGAATATCACCTAGAGGTTTCTTCTCCTGGTATTGATCGCCCGCTTGTACGCCTCTCCGATTTTGAACAATGGGTCGGCCATGAAGCAAAGATTGAGATCCAAAATATGGTCAATGGCCGCCGGCGCTATCGCGGCACCATTGAAGGTGTTGAGGGATCTGAAGTTTTGGTGCGGTTGCCCGATATTCCAGAAGGTCAAGAAGACCTGTACCGCATTGAAATCGAAAATTTGGCAGACGCCAAATTGGTGATGACAGATAAGTTGCTCGATGAAGCCCGCGCGCGCCAAGAGCTGGCGAGCCCATTGAACGACCCAGAAATTGAAACTGAAATTGATCAGACCCAAGAGTCTGGCGAGAATGATGGGGACGCTTAAAAGGCGTCCCAAGTTCCCTATCAAGGAGAATGAGACATGGCTGTCAGTGCAAATAGGCTCGAACTATTGCAAATCGCGGATGCTGTTGCGCGCGAGAAGTCAATTGATCGCATGATCGTCATCGAAGCGATGCAGGACGCTATTCAAAAAGCGGCCCGCTCACGCTATGGCGCAGAAACTGAAATTCGGGCTGAAATTAATCCCTCAACCGGCGAATTGCGCATGTGGCGCTTGCTCGAAGTTGTTGAAGAGGTTGAAGAATATAGCCGCCAGATTTCGCTGGAAGAAGCGAAACTGCGCAACGCAGACGCTAAGCTGAGCGATTTCATTACCGAACCTTTGCCCCCAATTGAATTTGGTCGCATTGCTGCGCAATCTGCGAAACAAGTTATCGTGCAAAAAGTGCGTGATGCTGAGCGCGAGCGCATGTATGATGAGTTCAAGGATCGCCTTGGTGAAGTCATCAACGGTACAGTTAAACGTGTTGAATATGGCAATGTGATTGTCGATCTTGGTCGGGGCGAAGCCATTATTCGTCGCGACGAATTGATCCCACGTGAAACATTCCGCTATGGCGATCGGGTTCGGGCATACATTCATGATGTGCGCCAAGAACAACGTGGCCCACAGATTTTCTTGTCACGTACGCACCCACAATTTATGGCCAAATTGTTCATGCAAGAAGTGCCAGAGATTTATGACGGCGTCATCAATATCCGCTCGATCGCTCGTGATCCAGGCAGCCGCGCGAAAATCGCTGTGGTGTCTAATGATTCTTCGATCGATCCAGTTGGTGCTTGTGTGGGTATGCGCGGTTCGCGCGTGCAAGCCGTTGTAAACGAGTTGCAAGGCGAAAAAATCGACATTATTCCTTGGACCGAAACTTTGCCTGATCTTGTGGTATCAGCTTTGCAGCCCGCCGAGGTGGTCAAAGTTGTGCTTGATGAGCAAGCAGAGCGCATTGAGGTTGTTGTGCCAGACGAGCAATTGTCTTTGGCCATTGGCCGTCGTGGCCAAAATGTCCGCCTCGCATCGCAATTGATTGGTTGGGATATTGATATCCTTACCGAGCAAGAAGAATCCGAGCGTCGTCAAAAAGAATTCGTTGAACGCTCAGAACTGTTCATGAACGCGATGAATGTTGACGAGATGGTTGCCCAATTGCTCGCATCCGAAGGCTTCTCTTCCCTTGAAGAAGTTGCCTATGTTGAGCCAATTGAAATTGCTTCAATCGAAGGGTTTGACGAAACGACAGCTGCTGAAATTCAAGCCCGTGCGGCTGAATATCTTGAGCAAGCTGAGCGTGAGCGCGATGAAGAGCGCAAAAAACTCGGCGTTGAAGATGAGCTTTATGAGATCCCAGGCATTACAGGGGCCATGTTGGTCGCTTTGGGCAAAGAAGAAATTAAGAACATCGAAGATTTCGCTGGTTGCGCCGCAGACGATCTAGTGGGCTGGACCGAGAAAAAAGACGGTGAAGTCAAACGCTTTGAAGGCACATTTAGTGAATTCCCAGTGAGCCGTGAAGAAGCGGAAGAAATGATCATGAGTGCTCGCCTGAAAGCGGGTTGGGTCACGCTTGATGATTTGTCCGCTGAAGAAGGCGAAGAAGAAGCACTAGATGGTGCTAACGAAACAATTGCTGAAGAAGCTGTTGAAGATGAAGCAGAGGCGGTTGCCGTTTCTCAAGATCCAACTTCACCCGCTGAATAAGCAAGAACTTAAAGGTGCAACAAAGGCTCAATGGCAGCAAATAAGCAAATTGCGACACGTGAATGTTGCGTGACGAAGGCAATTTTGCCAAAAACCGAGCTCATTCGGTTCGTTGTTGGGCCTGATGACCAAATTTTTCCAGATGTGACTGGAAAAGCAGGCGGTCGAGGCGTATGGGTAACCGCAACAGCTCAAGCTGTTGCGGATGCACAGAGCAAAAAAGCATTTGCCCGGGGTCTGAAGATGCCGGTCAAATTGCCAGACGATCTAGCGGGTTTGACCCAAAAGCACTTGGAAAACCAGCTGATCGGTGCTTTGCAATTGGCCCGCAAAGGCGGGTTCTTTGTAATGGGTTCTGCAAAAGTTCGCAGTGCCTTGGAATCAGATAAAGCACGCGCGCTGATAACAGCGAGCGATGCAAGCGACGATGGTCGACGCAAAATGTTGCAATTGGTGCGGGTTTTAGAACTCGAAGACACCTTGCCACATATCGACCTACTAGGTGGCGAACAATTGAGTTTGGCATTTGGCGGTAAAAATGTGATACATGCAGCGCTGGTAGGCGGCGCGGCAGCAAATTCGGCCATTGAGCGGTACAAAAGGCTTGTACGCTATGTGGCGAAAACTAATGGATGAGTGGCGAATATATGAGTGACAACGATAAAAGATCAGATGCAACACCAGGTGATGGGGACAAAAAGACCCTTTCGCTTAAGGGCGGACCTGCAGGTGGCGGGCGTCCAGGTGGCGGTCGGTCTTCTCGGACCGTCGTGGTTGAAAAACGCAGCCGCACTTTCACAGCACCTTCTTCAGGTGCTGCGCCTCGTCCAAAGGCAAGTGAAGGTGGCACTGCTGGTCGTCCAACAGGTCAGCGCCAACAACCGCGCCGGCAAGATGGCAACCGCAACAATCGCCCTGGACAGGGTGGGCGTCGTCAAGAACCAGCAAATACTGGCCTAACCAATTCAGAATCTGAAAAGCGCGAACGTGCTTTGCGGGCAGCTGCTGCACGCGCAGACGAAGAACGTCGCGCTCAAGTTGAAGCAGAACAGCGCCGTATTGACGAAGCTGCGCAACGCAAAGCAGATCGCGAGGCCGCAGAGCGGGCAGAAGCTGCAGAAGCCGCGCGTTTGGAAGCTGAACGTCTTGAACGTCAGCGCGAAGAAGCTGAAGCGGCAAAAGCAAAAACTGCAAAACCAGCTAAAGCCAAAACAAAACCAGCGCCAAAAGCTGATCCAGTGGCTGCAGAGCCGCCAGCGCCGCCAACTGAACGTGCGATTTCTAAAAATCCTGATCAGCTTGCGCGCAAAAAACCGTTGGTGCGCGAAGATGAGTTGGAGCGCGCCAAGCGGGCTGCAAAACCTCAACCAAGCAAAAAAGCGACCACCGATGATCGCCGTCAAACACGTCTAACCGTTACAACGGCGACCCGTGGTGATAGTGAACGCGATCGCGGTCACTCTTTGGCAGCCATGAAGCGTCGTCGTGCCAAACAACGTGGCAAAGGCCCGCAGACTCCTAAAGAAAAAATCTCACGTGAAGTGACCATTCCAGAGGCAATTACCGTACAGGAATTGTCAATTCGGATGGCAGAACGTGCGGTTGACGTGATAAAGTTCATGATGAGCCAAGACCAAATGGTCACCATCAACGATGTGCTTGACGCAGATACAGCCGAGTTGATTGCGACAGAGTTGGGCCACACCGTCAAACGTGTTGCCGAAGCTGATGTTGAAACGGGCGTGTTTGACGACGAAGCCGCTCGCAATCCAGAAGATTTGGCACCACGGGCACCAGTTGTGACGATCATGGGTCACGTTGACCACGGCAAAACATCATTGCTTGATGCGATCCGCGAAGCCAATGTGGTTTCTGGTGAAGCCGGGGGTATCACCCAGCATATTGGTGCTTACCAAGTTGAGCGTGATGGCCACAATATCACCTTCTTGGACACACCAGGCCACGAAGCTTTTACTGCCATGCGCGCACGGGGGGCTCAAGCCACCGATATTGCGATTTTGGTGGTAGCAGCAGACGATGGCGTGATGCCGCAAACCATTGAATCGATCAAACACGCTAAAGCGGCCGGTGTGCCGATTATCGTTGCGATCAACAAAATGGATAAGCATGAAGCTGATCCAAGCCGTGTGCGCAACGAATTGCTTCAACATGAAGTGTTTGTTGAAACCATGGGCGGCGATATTTTGGACGTTGAAGTGTCTGCGATGAAAAAGCAGAACCTTGAAGGCATCCTTGATGCGATCGTCTTGCAGTCGGAAATCTTGGAACTCAAAGCCAATCCAAAAGGCCGAGCTCAAGGTATTGTGATTGAAGCCAAACTCGACAAAGGTCGCGGTGCGGTAGCAACTGTTTTGGTTCAAAACGGCGAATTGGCCGTTGGCGATATTGTGGTTGCGGGTTCACAGTGGGCTAAAGTTCGTGCCTTGATCAACGATAAGGGCGAGCAAGTGAAAACAGCCGGTCCTTCAATTCCGGTTGAAGTGCTTGGATTTGCTGGCGTGCCAGAAGCGGGCGACTTGATTGGTGTTGTGGAACATGAAGCAAGAGCGCGTGAGATTACCGAATATCGTCAACGCGCAAAACGTGAAAAATCTGCTGGTGGTGGTGTAACATCGCTCGAGCAGATGATGAACCAGCTCAAAACTGAAGACTTGGCCAAGATCCCATTGGTGATCAAAGGCGACGTACAAGGTTCTGTTGAAGCCATTATCGGCGCATTGGAAAAACTGGGCACTGACGAAGTGTCGGCTCAGGTCTTGATCGGTGGCGTAGGTGGTATCACTGAGAGTGATGTGACCTTGGCAGCTGCTTCAAACGCTGTTGTGTTTGGTTTCAACACCCGCGCAAACAAGCAAGCCCGTGAAGCAGCGGCGCGCGAAGGCGTCGAAATCCGCTATTACAACATTATCTACGATCTCGTGGACGATGTGAAAGCGGCCATGTCTGGTCTATTGGCCCCAGAGGTACGCGAAACATTCCTGGGCAATGCGAAAATTTTGGAAGTGTTCAACATTACCAAAGTTGGTCGTGTGGCAGGTTGTCAGGTTACTGACGGCATGGTGGAACGTGGCGCAGGCGTCCGTTTGATCCGTGACGATGTGGTGATCCATGAAGGCAAGCTTTCAACGCTTAAACGCTTCAAGGACGAAGTTAAAGACGTGCATTCTGGTCAAGAATGCGGCATGGCGTTCGAAAAATACGAAGACATGCGCGCAGGCGATGTTATCGAATGTTATCGCGTCGAAGAGATCGAGCGCACGCTCTAATCTTAGACCGCATTTCAAATTTTTCTCATGGCGCCTTCTGGCGCCATGTTTGTTTTGGGCGTAAGTTCTTAAAACGTCACCATCAAGTAAAGCCAATCCAATGGACCCAACCCTTTATTTTGCTTTCATCCTTGCTGTTATCATTTTGGTCCTTACGCCGGGTCCCTCGGTCCTTCTGGGCGTGTCGCACTCGTTAGGATACGGATGGCGTCGTGTGTTATTCACAGCGCTTGGCGACGTGTGCGCCAATGTCATTCAAATGGCGCTTGCCGCAACGGGTCTTGGGTTGATCTTGGCCACATCGGCAACCGCGTTTTCGGCCCTTAAAATCATAGGTATTCTCTATTTGGTCTGGTTGGGCATCAAAACCATTCGGTCCAAAACAACCTTTCAAACGGGTGCGGTCAAGCATTTGCCACGCAAATCGAATTGGTGGCACATGCGCCAAGGCTTTGTGGTGGCCATCACCAGCCCAAAGGCCATAGCATTTTTCGCCGCATTCTTCCCCCAGTTCATCGACCCAAGCCAACCCTTGTTGCCTCAATTCATCTTGATGGCGACAAGTTTTGTCATACTTGATTATTCCACCGTAGTGGCTTATGCATTCATCGCTCAGCGCGCGGGCTCTAGTTTGGCCAAACGCGGCGCGGCACATTGGATCAACAAAATATCTGGCACAACGCTTTTGGTGGGCGCGGCCCTTTTGGCCACGATCAACAAATCAGCGGCTAGCCACTAAAAGGCAAAAAACATGAGCGGCGGAAAACTTCCTTCACAAAGACAATTGCGCGTAGGCGAAGTGGTACGTCATGCCCTGCCGGCC
>NZ_CAKZPW010000318.1:0-2223 GCF_937139385.1 uncultured Maritalea sp.
AGGGTTACCGTCTTTATCAATTAATAAAAGTTGGTTACTTGTTAGTTTTTTAAGTACCCAAGCTTTGTACAATGTACCTATTCCATTCTTTCCAAGTTCATCTCCTTTTGAAAGGTTGTTATAAAGTTCTGGTGCACCTGTTGCTTTTAGCCCATCAAATTTTTTGGCCGCAATGTCGACCAGCTGGTCATGGTTGACGTTGCCTGCTGCTGCCATGACCATTGAGTCACCAACATAGGTGCGTTCCATGTAAGACCGGATTGCGTCTGGCGTGAAGCTTTCTACAGAATCCACAGTACCCAAAATCGAACGCCCGATGGGTTGATCTTGAAAAGCTGCATCTTGGAAAAGATCGTAGACATAATCGTCTGGCGCATCATGACTTGCCCCGATTTCCTGCACAATCACGTGTTTTTCACGCTGCAATTCTTCAGCACTGAATAGTGAATTCTGCAAAATATCCGATAGAATGTCAGCGGCAAGGCCCACGTCTTCCTTTAGGATACGTGAGAAATAGCCGGTGTTCTCCACACTTGTGGCGGCATTCACATCGCCGCCCACATTTTCGATCTCTTCCGCTATTTGGCGCGATGAACGTGTGGTCGTTCCCTTAAACGCCATATGCTCGAGCAAATGCGAGATGCCATGTTCCTCAGCCGTTTCGCAACGCGATCCAGCTTTTGCCCACACGCCAACAGATGCGCTTTCAAGACTTGGCATAGAGTGGGTGATAACGGTCATACCATTATCTAATGTGGTAGAACGAACTGGCAAATTATTGCTCCTTGTTGGCACGGGCGCGGGCTTTGATGTAAGCCTCGACCGCATCTTGTGCATTTTCCAAAACATCATAGCGCTCTTCGCGCTCATAAAGGTCGGAAAGCCATGCGGGTAATGCCGCATCGATTTGAGTGGCCGATTTAACGGCTGCGGGGAATTTGGCAGGATGCGCGGTCGACAATGTGATCATCGGCACATCTGTTTCGGCAAATTCTTGTGCCACTTTGTAGGCAACCGCTGTGTGCGGGTCCATGAGGTATCCGGATTGTTCAAGCACATTTTGTTGAACAGTTGCTGTTTGTGCCTGGTCGGATGTGCCTGCTTGAAACTTTGCTTTGATGCTCTTCAATGCTTTTTCAGACAAAGCAAAACTACCAGACTGCTTGAGCCCGTCCATTTGCGCTTTGGTTTCTTCGGCGTTTCGATCGTTGGCTTCAAATAACAAACGTTCGAAATTTGACGAGATTTGAATATCCATTGATGGGCTTGTGGTGGCGCTTACGCCGTCCATTTCATAGCGGCCCGTATCCATTGTACGGCGCAAAATGTCGTTCTCGTTTGTGGCGATGATCAAATTCTTGATCGGTAAACCCATCTTTTGGGCAACAAAACCAGCAAAAACGTCACCAAAATTGCCCGTTGGTACGGTGAAACTGACTTCGCGGTGCGGCGCGCCAAGGGCAACAGCCGAAGTGAAATAATAAACAACCTGAGCCACAATGCGACCCCAGTTGATGGAGTTCACACCTGAAAGGCTAACGCCATCACGGAAATGCAAGTTGTTGAACATGTCTTTGACGATGGTTTGGCAATCATCAAAGTTTCCTTCAAGTGCGATGTTGTGCACATTTGCGTCGAGTACGGTCGTCATTTGACGTTGCTGCACCGGCGAGACCATGCCCTTGGGATGCAGAATGAAGATGTCGGTATTTTCGCGGCCCCGGAACGCCTCAATTGCGGCAGAGCCGGTGTCGCCAGAGGTTGCACCCACAATGGTCGCGCGCTGATCGCGTTCGCCCAAAATATGGTCCATAACGCGTGCCAAAAATTGCATCGCCACATCTTTAAATGCCAGTGTTGGGCCATGGAACAACTCGAGCACAAAGTGGCCTTCGTCTGTCTGAACTAAAGGGGCAACAGCTGAGTGGCGAAACGTGCCGTATGCATCATTGAGCATTTGGCGCAATTCTTGCACCAATTGCGGGAAACGCTCAAATTTGGGCTGGCCATCGGTCGCCAACATGCGAGCTGTTTTCATATCGCTACCGGGCGCACGTCCAATTCCTAAGTCGATGCGTCCCGGGTAGAGATTTGTTAGCAAGGAAAAGGTTTCGGCGACTTTAAACGCGCTATAATGCGGCAACATCACGCCGCCTGAGCCAATGCGAATATGATTGGTGGCGGCGCCAATCGCTGCCAGCAAGACTTCTGGCGCACTGCCTG
>NZ_CAKZPW010000319.1:0-6580 GCF_937139385.1 uncultured Maritalea sp.
GCCCTGTGCTCTGCTAGCGCAGCCGTGTGGCGGTTTATCGTCACCAAGGCCGCCCCGGCGCGCAATGCTGAAAGCGCAGACATACGTGCAGCGCCCGTTGCCCCTTTCGGACCTGAAACAACCACACAATGGCCCTTGGAATACTTATGCCCGCTAACTGCAGCCTTTGGCAATTCCCACAAATCAGGATGGTTCTGGGCTACCTGAGGCTCAATTCTCTCTAGCACCTCATTACCGATACCGATTTGGCCCAGTTCAACTTCCCCACAGAGGTCGCGACCGGGTAATAACAAGTGTCCGGGTTTCTTGCGGAAAAATGTTACGGTTGCATCCGCTCTAATGGCGTCGCCCAAAACCTGCCCGGTTTCCCCATGCACGCCCGAAGGCATATCCACACTCACTATCGGCGCATTAGTTTGGTTCGCTAACCGAATAATATCCGAGTGAGCACCAGCAATTGGTCGATCCAACCCTGCGCCAAACAATGCATCAACCAAAACACCAGCGTCTTCAATAACTTCAGGTGAAAAGGGCTCGGCTTCCCCCCAAAGGTTTAGGAAGTGAGTTGCCGCTTCACCATAGTGTTTTGGTTCACCACACACCGCCAAACGCACTGGCCAGCCGCGATCACGCAAATAGCAACCAACAACAAAACCATCTCCGCCATTATTGCCCGGCCCACACAAAATCGATACCGGTGAGCGCCGGAAGTGCGCAACGATATACCGCCCAACATTGCGGCCAGCATTGCCCATCAATTCAATTTCACTTGTCCCCGCCGCAATGGTCAGCGCATCGGCCTGCCCCATTTCAAATGGCGACAGCAAACAATGTTTGGAATCAGAATAGGTCATACTGCCAATCATGCGCTTTCCCTGAGTTTTGAAAACCCTGAATATCTTCACAACAACTCATCGGTTGTGCCATGATCTAACGCAGCAACAAACGGAGAGGCAAATGTCCGAACAAGACCCAACACTCCCCATGCGCGAAAAAGCATGTCTTTATCCCAATGTCGATAAGGGCACTGCCTGCACTCAAAGCTCATTCAAGGTCAAAGGCAAAGCATTCCTTTTCGCCGGCCCACAAGGCGGGCGATATAAGGCTATGTTCAAACTCAAAGAATCACGCGCTGAAGCGACCGATTTGGCAAACAAACATCCCGACAACTATCAAATCGGTTCAAACATTTGGGTGACAGCTCGATTTTCGAGTGAGGAACCCATGCCAGAGGATGTTTGGACGCGATGGTTGGATGAGAGCTATGCGTTGAGCGTGGCGAAGAAGAAGTAGCTTCGACGCAATTTTAGTCTTTCGGTCGAGGCGCCAACAAAATTTTGACCTGATCAACAGCAAATTCGGAGCCTGCATCAGAATCGGCAAGGACTTCTTTCGTGAAAAGAGCGTGATTTCGCACAGCCTTATCACTGCTCGCTAACGCCTTTTTGAGCACAGGCCGCACAGCCGACTCGCCAAGCGCCGCAAGAGAAATACTAAGGCTTCGTTGCAGTTCCCGGCCGCCTCGTCCGAGCAACGCGCCCAAATCTTTGGCCAAACCGCCCTTCTTGCCTGGTGGAACAAGCGTAACCGCAGCACGCCATGCTGCTTGCGCAACTTCATCACACGAGTCTTCGAGCAAATCTTTTGTAATCACATTCCAAGCGTCCGCACCTTCAATCTTTGAAAGACTATGCAACGCTTGGCTTCTAGCTTGATTGCTGCTCGACGACACCTCGGAGATCAGCTTTGGCACAATTAACTCCTTCGGAAACCGTATAAGGCTCCAAGTCAGTTGCTCGCGCACACCAAAATCTGGTTCGAGCGAACAGCGCTCTACCAACAAATCAAGCAAACTAATCTCTGGTTTCAAACCCGCAGCCATCGCTGCTTTTAACCGAACAGAGGCATCGTCTGCCTGCAGTGCTGCCGCTAGATTTGCTTTGTCTGTTCTTTCAACCATCAAAAAACCAAGGGTGCTGTTCCAATCAGAGCATGAAAACATAAACTGTACTTGTGGTGTTGATCTGCCTCAAATTGACAACGCAATACCAACATGCAGTCAATTGATCTCAACCTCTAAACACAACAAAAAAGGCCGCCCAAATTGGACGGCCTTCTTAAAATTCAAAACTAGAAAAACTTAGTCGTGGTTGTGAGGCTCGAGGTCTTCTTCTTCGCTCTCTTCAACCAGCTTAACCAACTCTTCTTTGGTCACTGTTTTGTCTTCAACGTCTGCCAATTCAACGACATAGTTTACAACTTTGTCTTCAAAGATTGGAGCGCGTAGACCGGCTAGTGCTTGCTGGTTGTTGCGGAAATAGTCATATACCTGTTGCTCTTGGCCCGGGTATTTTTGAACTTCCGCGATCAACGCTTGTTGATGCTCTTCTTCGGTAACTTGAACGTCGTTTGCATTGCCGATTTCAGCAATAACCAAACCAAGACGAACACGACGCTCAGCAATCGCAGTATATTCTGCGCGTGCTTTTTCTTCTGTCGTGCCCTCATCTTCAAAGCTGCGACCATGGTGCTCGATGTCGTGCATCACGCGGTCCCAAATGCCTTTGAATTCTTGCTCAACAAGCTGAGAAGGAACGTCAAATTTGTGCAACTCATCTAGAGCATCCAACACCAAACGCTTAACGCGTGTTGCTGAAAGCTGTTTGAATTGGCCACCGATTTGATCTTTGATCATTTCGCGAAGTTGATCGAGCGATTCAAGGCCTAGACCTTTAGCGAACTCGTCATCAACTGCAACGTCTTTAGCCGCTTCAATGCCCAAAACTTCAACATCAAATGTTGCATCTTTACCGGCCAAGTTTTCAGCGCGATACTCATCAGGGAATTTAACTTCCACGACTTTCTTGTCACCAACTTTAAGACCAACAAGCTGCTCTTCAAAACCTGGGATAAATTGGTTTGAACCAATAACCAAAGGCGAACCGTCTGATGCGCCGCCTTCGAATGGCTCGCCGTCAACTTTGCCCAAGAACTTGATGTTCAACCGATCGCCTTCAACAGCCGCTTCGCCTTCAGCTTTCGCTTCATAAGGGCGGTTCTGCTCAACAATCGCGTCAAACTGCTGCTGAATGTCAGCTTCGTCAACTTCAACTGTAGGACGTTCGATTTTGATTTTTTTGAAATCGCCCAATTTCACTTCAGGCAAAACTTCATAAGACATAGAGAATTCAAGGTCTGCTTCGCCCTCAAATACTTTTGTCAAAATGGCTTCGTCTTCAGGAAGGTCGATTTTTGGCTGCATTGCAGCTTTTTCTTTGCGCTCTTCCAATGTTGATTGAACACCAACATTGATCGCATCTTGCATAACGTCGCCCATTACAGAGCGGCCATATGTCTTTTTCATGTGCGCAAATGGAACTTTGCCCGGACGGAACCCTTTAAGATTCACAGTGCTCTTAAGCTCATTAAGCTTGTCGTCTAGCTTTTTGCTAAGCTCGGCTGCCGGAATGCGCATTTCCAATGTACGCTTGAGCCCTTCATTGAGGGTTTCATTGACCTGCATTAGGAAATTCCCGTCTTCAATATCTATAATTCGATCGATCGAAATGTCTGCTGAGGATGATGGTGCGGGTGGAGGGACTTGAACCCCCACGCCGTGAAGCACTAGAACCTAAATCTAGCGTGTCTACCAATTTCACCACACCCGCCTTCAAAACCTCAGCGACGAAGTCGGGGCGGGTCTAACCCAATCTCGCAGAACAGTCAAAGCCCTTTTTTGATCTTTTTGCAAAAAACCGTTGAAAGTGCATTTCTTTTAGCGCCGCATGTACAATTCTCGGGCAATTGACAACTTCAAGCCCCTATCTGCACAAAAAATAATCAAGTTGCACAAAATTTGTGCACAGCAGTTGCGAATAACATGCCTGCTGCTTCAGCACTAAAGCACTAACCCTTTATTAATGTTCAGTTTTCAGCCAATCCGTAAAACTGGCACGCAACCTGCATTTTGTTTGGCAGACGCAAGATCAGGTCCTTCGGAGTAAAGATCAGTGAAAAAAATTGAAGCCATCGTAAAGCCGTTCAAACTCGATGAAGTCAAAGAAGCACTTCAAGAAGCGGGCTTTCAGGGCATTACTGTTACTGAGGTAAAAGGCTTTGGCCGGCAAAAGGGCCATACAGAGCTTTACCGCGGTGCAGAATATGTCGTGGACTTTCTCCCGAAAGTAAAAATCGAAATCGTTGTTTCTGACCACACGGTAGACAAAGCCGTAGAAGCAATACGCGATGCAGCCCAAACGGGTCGCATTGGCGACGGAAAAATATTTGTCTCAACAATTGATCAGGCAATTCGCATCAGAACCGGGGAAACCGGCGACGAAGCTGTCTAAAATCAACGTAAAAACCCACAAAACACCACTATATAAGCGGGATAAATTATGACTACTGCTAAAGATGTAATCAAAAGAATCGAAGACGAAGACGTGAAATTCGTGGATCTTCGTTTTACTGACCCACGCGGTAAACTTCACCACATGACAATGGACGTTTCTGCAGTAAACGAAGACATGTTTGAAGATGGCGTGATGTTTGACGGCTCGTCAATTGCTGGCTGGAAAGCCATCAATGAAAGCGACATGGTGATGATGCCTGACCTTGATACGGTTCACTTGGATCCATTCTTTGGTCAAACAACAATGGTCATCAATTGTGATACATTGGAGCCAGGTACATACGAAGCCTATAACCGCGACCCACGCATGACAGCCCGCAAAGCCGAAGCTTACGTAAAGTCTTCAGGCATTGGCGACTCAGTGGTCGTTGGTCCTGAGCCAGAGTTCTTCATGTTTGACGACGTGCGATACAGCACTGACCCTCATCACTCAAGCTTCTCACTTGATCACACTGAACTGCCAACAAATACAAATTCTATGTATGAAGCAGGCAACATGGGTCACCACGTCGCCACTAAGGGCGGTTATGTTCCAGTTCCACCAGTAGACAGCGCACAAGACATTCGTTCTGAAATGCTTTCAGTTTTGAAAGAAATGGGCGTAACTGTTGAGAAGCACCACCACGAAGTGGCATCTGCTCAGCATGAATTGGGCATTAAATACAACACTCTAACTCGTAGCGCTGACGAAGTTCAGATCTACAAATATGGTGTTCAGCAAACTGCCCATGCGTACGGCAAAACAGCTACCTTTATGCCAAAGCCAGTTTTTGGCGATAACGGCTCAGGTATGCACTGTCACATTTCAATCTGGAAAGATGGCAAGCCAAACTTTGCTGGCGACGGCTATGCTGGATTGTCAGAGCAAGCGTTGCACTTCATCGGCGGCATCATCAAGCACGCTAAAGCAACAAACGCATTCACTAACCCTTCAACCAACTCTTACAAGCGTTTGGTTCCAGGTTATGAAGCACCTGTTCTGTTGGCTTACTCTGCACGTAACCGTTCAGCTTCTTGCCGCATTCCGTTTGGTTCTTCACCTGCTTCCAAGCGTGTTGAAGTGCGTTACCCAGATCCATTGGCAAACCCATATTTGGCATTCTCAGCACTGTTGATGGCCGGCCTTGACGGCATCAAAAACAAAATCAACCCAGGCGATCCTATGGACAAAGATCTATATGAATTGCCAGCTGAAGAGCTAAAAGAAATCCCAACGGTTGCTGCATCACTTCGTGAGGCTCTAGAAGCTTTGGATGCAGACCGCGAGTTCCTTAAAGCAGGTGGCGTATTCGACGACGACCAAATCGACGCTTACATCGCAGTTAAGATGGAAGAAGTTGAGCGCTTAGACATGGCGCCGCATCCTGTCGAATTCGACATGTACTACTCTGCATAAGGAGTCCCTCCTATCCCCTAGGTAGCAATACCTATACCTTAGGGCGCCTTCGGGCGCCCTCTTTTTTTGCCAAACAGACCTTGTCTCAGGCTTCTAAACTGCAACTTGGCTTTTTTGCCGCGCGCCAATTTCCAAAATAAACAACGCCAAAACAATAAATGCCGCATTGGTGAGAAAAACCAAACGAAAAGCACCCTCGATTGCCGCAGGAGTAGCTTGCGCCAAACTTGAGGTGCCGGAGCCTAGAGAAAAAAGAATCGAAATAATCGAAGCGCCAATAATCAGCCCGCCATTGCGCGACATATTCAACACCCCAGAAACCAACCCACGCCGTGAATCGTGTACATTGCTCATGACAGACATATTGTTGGCCGATAGGAAAAGCTGATACCCTGGCGTCAACAGGACAAGCGCCACAATATACCCCGTTAGGCCCCACACACTGAGCAGGAATGCGAAAACGAGCGCTCCACAAAAAACCAGTATCAATCCTGAATAGGCCACGCGTTTTACGCCAAATCGATCCGCCATCATGCCTGAAGGTAGTCCCGATAGAATCGAAATAATCGGGCCAACGGCCATGACCAACCCCACTGCCCCCGCGCTAAAACCAAGCACATAAGTCAGATAGAATGGTCCGGCGACAAATGTCGTCATCATAATCACTGCGACAAGAGTATTTGCGATTGCGGGCGACACATATGGTCCGACACGAAAAGCTAGTGTAGGTGGCGCAACAATCTTATCTTTTACTCTGGGATCATCTTGTAGTG
>NZ_CAKZPW010000320.1:0-7332 GCF_937139385.1 uncultured Maritalea sp.
CCGCGCGAACGTTTGACCAAGCGCTTGTCTTCACCGCGCGCGAGGTAGTAGAGACGTGCACCAATTTCACCATATCGGCTGGCAAGATCCTTGAGCTCCATTTCCTGCAGTTGACCAATGCGGGTGATACCATCTCTTGCTAGCCGCTCTCCGAATTTTTTACCGATGCCATAAATGATGGTCACTGGCTTGTCGGCGAGAAATTGTGTGGTTTCGGCTTTGCCGATCAGCGCCATGCCGCGTGGTTTATCTAAATCAGAAGCGATTTTTGCCAAGAATTTGTTGTGCGAAAGCCCAATTGAAATTGTCACGCCGACGTTTTTCTCCACATCGCGTGCGAGTTTTGCAAGGCTTTGTGCTGGACTGGCATGGTGCAGTTTTTGGGTGCCAGACAGGTCTAAGAATGCCTCGTCTATGCTGAGTGGTTCAACAGATGGGGTCAACTTGTCGAATTCATCGCGGATCAGTTTGCTGGCTTTAACGTATTCTGCCATCCGAGGACGAACAAAAACCGCTTGTGGGCATAAGCGCTTGGCTTGAAACGAGGGCATGGCGGAGCGGACACCACTAAGTCGGGCGATATAGCAACAGGTAGACACTACGCCACGTTGGCTGCCGCCAACAATGACCGGTTTGTCACGCAATTCCGGATTGTCGCGTTTTTCAACGGAAGCATAAAAAGAATCGCAATCCACATGAGCGATACTTAGTTCATTCAGCTCTGAATGGGTAATGGTGCGACGCGACTTGCAAACGGGACATCGGTCGAAATTCTTTTCGCCGTTCTGGTGTCCGCATTCTTTGCAAAGTGTCGCCATTTCGCTTTAGCCGCTTGGGTTGAGTTGATAATAGGCGCGCATAAATTGCTCTGTGCTGATGCGTGCGTTTGCGCAAACGGCAAGCATCGCGGGCTCATTGTGGGCGAAGAAGTCCATCATACCTGTTTTGACGTGTTGGGCAATTTCAACGCGCAATTCGTCTGGCGATGTGCCGGTTTCACCCAAAAACTGACCCAGCAACTCGGGCTCACTTATCAAATGCGTCAGGCAGGCGTTGGCAATTTCATCAACAAACTGGTCGGAAACTAAGCTCATCTAAATGGGTCCTATTACGTCTTTCGTAAGATTTTGGATGTTAAATCAAATGCATCTTAAATTCGACAAGTCATATGAACATTTGATCCGGGGAATTATGTCAAAGACGGTGATGATCGTTGAAGATAACGAGCTAAATATGAAGCTGTTCAACGATTTGTTGGAATCGCGCGGCTATCGCACGATACAAACACGAAATGGGCTTGATGCGCTAGACATTGCGAAAGAGCATCACCCAGATTTGATTTTGATGGACATTCAGTTGCCAGAAGTCTCTGGGTTGGTGGTGACCAAATGGATCAAAGAGAATGAAGAGCTGGCGCATATTCCGGTGATTGCCGTTACCGCGTTCGCCATGAAGGGTGATGAGGAGCGTATTCGCGAGGGGGGCTGTGAAGGCTATATTTCCAAACCCATCTCGTTGCCGCATTTCCTGGAAACAATTGAGAATTTTATTGGGCCAGGTCGTTAAGCTGGCAAAGAATAAGGCATAGTCATGACGGCACGAGTATTAGTTGTTGATGATATTCCAACGAATGTGAAACTGTTGGCCGCTCGGCTTACGGCTGAGTATTTTGACGTTGTAGAAGCAAGCAATGGCGCAGACGCAATTGAGATTTGCCGTCGCGGTGATTGCGACTTGGTTTTGTTGGACGTTATGATGCCGGGTATGGACGGTTTTGAAACCTGCCAGCGGCTAAAGTCTGACCCAAAGACGCAGCATATCCCTGTGGTCATGGTGACAGCACTTGATCAACCTTCAGACAAAGTGCGCGGCCTTGAATCTGGGGCTGATGATTTTTTGACCAAACCTGTTGATGATATTCAACTGATGGCGCGTGTCAAAAGTCTGGCTCGCCTTAAAGGCCTTACTGATGAGTTGCGTGCGCGGGCAGTGACTGGCCAGGCGATTGCGATTGAAGATATTGTCGATATGACAGCAGGCATCGATCCAACAGGTGGCAACATCTTGTTGATCGATTCTGATGCACATAATGCCAAACGGCTTATGGAGTCATTAGCCACGGAACATAATGTTACTCACCTTGCAACGCCTGAAGATGCAGCCTTTCATTTAGCGGATCAAGATTTTGAAGTTGTGGTCGTTAGCATGGCGCTAGATGGAATTGATCCCTTGCGGATTTGTTCTCAAATTCGAACGCTTGAGAATACGCGCGGCATTCCCATCATTCTTGTCGCCGACGTGCCGGATAAGCCAAAGGTGGTGCGTGGACTTGAACTTGGCGTAAATGATTTCATTTTGCGCCCAGTGGAGCGCAATGAACTTGCAGCTCGCGTGCGTACCCAGTTGCGCCGTTATCGCTATTCAAATGAGTTGCGCAAAAACTTGTCGAGCACGGTGGCAATGGCCGTAATCGATGGGCTAACTGGACTTTACAATCGGCGATATTTTGACCGGCATATGTGTGTGCAACTGGATAGAGCCAAAGAAGGCGACCGGGGTCTTGGCTTGATGATGTTGGATATCGATTACTTCAAATCGGTCAATGATACCCACGGCCATGCGGCTGGCGACGAAGTGTTAAAAGAGTTTGCAGCGCGGCTTCAGCGCAACATTCGTGGCGTTGACTTGGCCTGTCGCTATGGCGGGGAAGAGTTTGTGGTGATGATGCCTGGGACAGATTTGGTCCATGCAAAGAATATTGCGGAACGTATTCGCCATGCGGTTGCTAGTGAGCCATTTGAAACAGGACTTACTATGCCGCTCAATATTACAGTGAGCGTGGGTATTTCAATAAATGAACTGCCCGATGAAACGCCCGAGCAAATGCTCAAACGTGCTGATATCGCACTTTATCGTGCGAAACGGGAAGGGCGCAATCGTATCGTTTATGATGCGGCTTAGCGCTCCTTCAAACTCAAACTTCATACAGTTTTATCTATAAAGGTTACCGCTTAGGATTAAGCGGCAACCTTAACGGGGTGTGTTAAGGTTAAGCCTTTAACATACCTAGCGAAATGCGGCTGCGATTGGGCGCATTTGTTTGGAATAATTGCTTCGTAGGTGTAAGCGGTTCGTTAAGAACCCGACTATTCCTACGGAGTTTTCTCAGGTCCGCCGCAACTTCCTGGGTCCGTAGGTCGGGCGTGTTCAACCTAGCGTTAGAGTGGCCTCTTCTTGCTGGGTTGAACTGCCCACTAAAAAAAACCCGCCGAAAGGCGGGGTTTTTATCTTTTCGCACATCAATAGGTTTCTAAAGAGAAACCTTACTTGATTTTAGATTCTTTGAAATCTACGTGCTTGCGCACAACAGGGTCATACTTTTTCAGTGTGAGCTTTTCTGTCATTGTGCGTGAATTCTTCTTGGCTACGTAAAAGAAGCCTGTGTCAGCTGTTGAAACCAGCTTGATCTTGACGGTGTTTGACTTGGCCATGCCTGCAATCCCAAATAAAAGGCCACGCGAATTATACGCGCGGCACAAAATCGATATCGGGCGCAAACTAGGCATTTAGCGCAAAAAGTCAAGCGCCCGATTGATGTTTTTGTGAAATGGTTATTCTACTGCATGTCCGTAGCAGCGGTGAAGTTGGGGTCGAACCCGTGTAGGTAATTTGCCCATTGAACGCCCACGATCATGCCTTTGATTGGACGTAGCAGACCTTGCGACAGCATTAGCCTTTTCGCGATCCGCCAATAGAGGTGGATCATGGGTTCGAATTGGTAGGATGATTCTAGATGGAAGATCCCACCAACAACCAAGTGTCCAACAATTGCCATTGTAATATAGGGGGGCGCGTCATCTGCACGGTGGTGATGAAAGGATTCACCGCACTCGGAACAACTGTCTTGCACCTTCAGATAACCTTTAAAAAGGTGACCTTTGCCACAATTCGGACAACGACCCGATATCCCGTTTTTTATGGCTGCCCAAACACTTCGTTTGGGCTTGGCAATTGCGCTTATTTCTATGCTCACTCCGCATCCCTATCTTTTATTTCGGCGTTTGCCGAATGTCGTCTTTCTAACTGGACTACGCCCGCGGCTGCGCCTTGGTGGTTTTACTTGCTCGCCAGTGGTAAGCATTTCAAACCGCAAAGAGCCCGCAAGGGGTTCAGCCTCCACCAGTCGGACTTCAACTTGATCACCGATTCTAAAACGCTCTCCGGTGCGTTCGCCAATCAGCGCCTGTTGACCTTCATCATGAAGGAAATAGTCCGAGCCAAGTGTGCCTGCCGGTATAAAACCATCTGCGCCCGATTTATCCAATCGGACAAATAGTCCCGCCCCAATAACTCCCGCAATGCGGCCAGGGAAGGTGGCGCCAACTTGGTCTGCCAAGAAATAGGCAAGCAGCCGGTCGGTGGTTTCGCGTTCTGCTGCCATAGCGCGACGCTCAGTCATCGAAATCTGTTCGCCGATCATCGGTAGCTTGCTGTCCGTTTCAGGCGGTAGACCGTCATTTCCAAGCTTTAGGGCGCGGATTAGGGCGCGATGAACGATCAAATCGGCATAACGGCGAATGGGTGAGGTGAAATGGGCGTAGCGACGCAGGTTGAGCCCGAAGTGCCCATAGTTCTCATGGGTGTATTCGGCTTGCGCTTGCGAGCGCAAAATCATTTCGTTGACCAAATGGGGATTGTCGCTTTTTTCCGCCATTGCTAAAATACGGTTGAAATGGTCAGGTTTCACTGTATCGCCAGGATTGAAATTCAGCTCCATTGATGACAATGCTTCTTTTAGCCCAATCATCTTTTGTTGCGATGGCGCGTCATGCGCTCGATAGAGCAGCGGCACCTTGTGTTTTTCGAGCGTTTCGGCGGCGCACACGTTTGATTGAATCATCATTTCTTCAATTAAGCGGTGAGCGGTTAGGCGTTCGGGGATATGAACGTCTTGAACCATGCCCTTGTCGTTGAGGATGATCTTGCGTTCAGGCAAGTCTAGCGCCAATGGGCCACGTTTCTTTTGTGCCTGCTCCATTGCAGTAAATGCTGCAAATAGTGGCTTCAAGATAGGCTCAAGTAAGGGCTGTGTTTTGTCGTCTGGGTGGCCATCAATCGCTGTTTGTGCTTGTTGATAGCTTAGTTTGGCAGCCGAACGAATGAGAGTGCGATGGAAGCTGTGGCTGACCTTTTCACCATCTGAATCAAATACCATACGCAAGCCAAGGGCCGCGCGGTTTTGTAATTCAATCAATGAACATAGGTTGTTCGAGATCTTTTCCGGCAGCATCGGCACAACGCGGTCAGGGAAGTAGACAGAGTTGCCGCGAAGCAATGCCTCGCGTTCCATTTCTGAGCCGGGGCGTACATAGTGGGCCACGTCAGCAATCGCTACATATACAACAAATCCACCTTCGTTGGCTGGGTCTTCGTCGAGTTGTGCATAGACCGCATCGTCGTGGTCTTTAGCCGTTGCCGGGTCAATGGTGACAAATGGCAGGTGACGCCAGTCTTCACGCCCGGTCAAATCGGCAGGCTTTGCCGCTTCTGATTCCGCGATTACCGAATTTGGGAACTTGTGCGGAATTTCAAGGTTATGCAACGCGATTAGGCTGACGGCCTTTTCGCTCAATGGGTTGCCAATAACGTTGACCACTTTGGCTTTTGGCACCATCGCACGACCGGCAACTGCCTGTTCGACTTCAACTAAATCGCCGTCTTTAGCACCGTTTAGATCGCCCGCGTGGATTTGCATCTCACGTCCTTTGCGCTCTACTGGCACAAGGCGCGCGCCGCGTTCTACCATGCGCACCACGCCAATAAGTGACTTGCGCGGCGCATCTAGAATTTTCATGGGTTTTGCCAAATAGGCAGGACCGTCTGGCACTTCGTTTGGTGACACACGTGCCAGCACCCGGTCGCCAGGGCCAGGTACGATTTTGGCGTCTTTTGCCACAACAATTAGAACGCCGGGGCGCTCGCCATCGTCGTCATCCCATTTGTCAGGGTGCCCAATCATATAGTTGGGGTCTGTGTCTTTTGGAATATCAATTACGGTGACAGAGGGTAGAACTGCAGTACGGCGATAGGTTTTACGTGTCCGATTGATCAGACCGTCGTCTTCCATCTCCTTGAGCAGTGCTTTGAGAATAATCCGGTCGTCACCCCGAATGCCAAAAGCCTTCGCGATATCGCGTTTGCTGGCATTGTGGGGGTTGATGTCGAGATATTCTACAATTTGGTCGCGTGTAGGTATTTGCCCGTCGCGGTTTTGTTTCGCGCGGGTTTTATGTGCGTGTCGCTGATCTGGTGCTTTGGGCAGGCGACCCCGATTATCATTACGGGCCATCAGAGCCCTTTCTATGTCTTGGCAGCTGTCTTTTTCGCTGCTGGTTTTTTCTTTGCCGGCGCTTTTTTAGCTGCGGGCTTTTTTGCGGGTGCTTTTTTCTTAGCAGGCGCTTTACGTTTCTTTGCTGGCCCTTTGGCTGCTTTGGCAGCAATTAGTTCCAGCGCTTGTTCAACGGTTACGCTTTGCGGGTCCGTGTCTTTTGGCAAAGTCGCATTGATTTTGCCGTAGTTCACGTAAGGCCCATATCGACCATCTTTAACCGCCATTGGCCCACCATCTGGGTGGTCACCAAGTTCTTTGAGCGTCGCAGCTGCGCCGCGACGGCCACCGCCAGCTGCTTTTTCAGCCAAAACGGTTACGGCGCGGTTCAAGCCAACACTGAATACTTCTTCAATGTCTGGCAGGTTTGCGTATTTGCCGTTGTGCAACACGAATGGTCCATAGCGGCCAAGGCCTGCTGTGATCATGTTGCCGTCTTCTGGGTGCGGACCCACGTCTCGAGGTAACGAGATGAGTTTGACCGCTTTTTCTAAATCTATTGTTTCGGGTGCCCAACCTTTTGGCAGTCCGGCGCGTTTCTTTTCGCCTTCAACAACCATTTCAAGGTAGGGGCCAAAACGACCAGATTTCATTTCAATATCAACACCAAACTCTGGGTGTTGGCCAATAATGCCAACGCCAGCTGTTTCTGCAGCTTGGCCCGTGGCGCTTTCTGCCAACTGACGTGTGTGATTGCATTCTGGATAATTCTCACAACCAATGAACGCGCCATAGCGACCAAGTTTGAGTGACAACATTCCAGTATCGCAATCTGGACATTTGCGTGGATCACTGCCGTCTTCTTTAGCAGGAAAAATGTGTGAACCTAGCAACGCGTTTAATGCGTTGAGAACTTCGGTAACACGCAAATCTTTGATTTCGACGACTTGTGCGTGGAAGTCGCGCCAGAAATTGGTCAGCACATCTTTGTAGTTGATCTCTCC
>NZ_CAKZPW010000321.1:0-4907 GCF_937139385.1 uncultured Maritalea sp.
CAACAAAGTGGCCAACGCCGCCAAGACCGCCTTTGCCGCTGATGGCATCACTTTGCAGCAATTCAACGAGGCGGCTGGTGGCCAAGAGGTGTTCCATCTGCATTTCCACAATCAGTAGGATCTGTAAATGCTACATTTGTGATTGTTGGCCATTCAGAACGCCGTGACGCCCACGAGGAAACGAACGCGATGATCCGGGCCAAGGCAAAATCCGCATGATCCGAATTTCGGATGGCGATCAGACCATTGATTGGCAACCATGTGGGGGGACGCATGTGGCCAACACGCGGGAAATTGGAAAAATACGATTTGGCAAAGTTGAGAAAAAGGGCAAAATCAATCGCCGCGTAGCGATACATTTTGCTGACTGACACCTGCTACCTATTGGAGAAAACTGATGGAAAAACAATACCATGGTTCGTGCCATTGCGGCGCGGTGCAGTTTGAAGCCAAACTGGATTTGGCCGATGCGATGACCTGCAACTGTTCATTGTGCAGCAAGAAAAATGCTGTGATGGTTCGCATTCCGGGGGAAGATTTCAAACTGCTCGCTGGTGAAGATCAGCTCGGCCTTTATCAATGGAACACAAAGGTTGCCAAACACCACTTCTGCAAAAACTGTGGAATCTATACATTTCACCGACCCCGTTCAGCACCCGACAAGTTTGGGATAAACCTTGCTTGTTTGGATGGTGTCGACGCACGTTCGCTCAACCCGCCCCTGTTGGACGGCGCATCATTGTCGCTTGAAGCATAGGAGTAAGCACTAGCGCACTGGTGGAGCGTACATCAGTCCGCCGCGGGTCCAGAGTTCATTCTTGCCGCGTGCAATGGCGAAATCAGTTTCACGGCCAAAGTTTCGACTAAACATTTCGCCATAGTTGCCGACCCCACGAATAACGTCTTGCGCCCATGTATCGGGAATGCCCAAGGGGGCACCAAATTTTCCGTCAAGGCCGAGCAATCTTCTCACCTTGGGGTTTTTGCTTCCAATCATCGTGTCAATATTTCGAGAGCTAACGCCCAGTTCCTCGGCATTAATTAGCGCAAATATCGTCCAGCGGACGACATTTTGCCAGCGGTCATCATTGTTGCGCACAAGTGGGCCCCATGCGTCAATGGACAGGCGCTCAGGCAAGATACGGTGTTCGCTCGTATTGAGTTCTTTTTCGATGATGGCTTGCAATGTGCTTGCTGGCGCCGTCACAACATTGCAGAGCCCTGCTTTGTAAGCGACGATGAGGTCTTCGAATTCCTCATAATATGATTCTTTGTAAGCTATTTCGTGCTCGAAAAAGTAGCGTTCAGCTCGATCTTGTTCAATTGAACCACGAACAGCGCAGACCATAATGTCATTCAATTGGATTGCCGAAACAACACCTAGTGTCTCTGGCACCAATAATGCTTGGCCATCAAAATAGGTAACTGTAACGTTTTGCACGGCGAATTGAGTGTCTCGGGACATGGTCCAATAGGCACTGCGTGCCATGATGTCCACTTCCCCACTTTGCAGAGGAGCAACACGGTTGGTACCCGAGTATTTTGTGAAATCCACGCGATTGGCGACACCGAACACTGCTGCCGAAACAGCGCGGCAAACATCAACGTCGAAGCCTTTCCAAAAGCCGTCTTCCGCGACCTCGGAAAACCCTTTGTGGCCATCTGTGGCGCCGCAGCGAACGATACCACTTTCAAGCACATTATCTAGGGTATCAGCCTGTGCGGATGGAACCGTCACAAGTGCCAACAACAAACCGGCCAAAATGATACGCAAACCGTTCATTGATCCCTCTTAAGCTTTGAGCGGCCCAATGAGGCCGCTCAAAATATGTTTAGTTCAATCCAAAACACTAAGCAATTGAATTGGTGCAACTTTCGCCACACCCCTCAATTGATCGGTTTAATGCAGGATTTGGCTCAAGAACAACTTGGTCCGCTCATGCTGCGGATTGTCGAAGAAGTTGTCTGGGTCATTCTGTTCAATGATCTGACCTTGGTCCATAAAGATAACGCGGTTAGCAACCTGACGGGCAAAACCCATCTCGTGGGTCACACACAACATGGTCATCCCAGTTTCAGCCAAGTTCACCATAACTTCGAGCACTTCCTTGATCATTTCAGGGTCAAGTGCTGAGGTTGGTTCATCAAACAGCATAATGTTTGGGTTCATGCACAAAGACCGCGCAATCGCCACACGTTGTTGCTGACCACCGGATAATTGGCCCGGGAACTTGTCTGCTTGCTCAGGAATCTTCACTTTTTCAAGGTATTCCATCGCAGTTGCTTCAGCTTCTGCTTTTGGAATTCCACGAACCCACATTGGGGCCAGCGTGCAGTTTTCCATAATGGTCAAGTGCGGAAACAGGTTGAAGTGTTGGAATACCATTCCAACTTCACGCCGCACCTCATCGATCCGCTTCAAATCGTTGGTCAACTCGATCCCATCAACAATGATTTCGCCTTGCTGATGTTCTTCCAAACGGTTGATGCAACGGATAAGTGTCGATTTGCCTGACCCAGATGGCCCCGCAATAACGATCCGCTCGCCTTTCATCACTTTCAAATTGATATCTTTGAGAACGTGAAAGTCGCCATACCACTTGTTCATACCGTTGATTTCAACAGCAACGTCCGTGTCGGACACTGTCATTTTGGTGCGGTCGACCTTGATTTGGTCTGCTGATACTTCTGACATATTTATCTACTCCTTGTGTCCGGTATTGAGGCGACGTTCCATATACATGGAGTAACGTGACATACCGAAACAGAATACCCAGAACATTGCGGCTGCAAACAGATAGCCGGTTGTTGCCTGGTGAGGTGATTTCCATTCGACTTGCGCTGTGGTTGCCTGCACGGTGTTCAAAAGGTCAAACAGACCCACGATTGATACCAGAGAGGTATCTTTGAACAACGAAATGAAGCTGTTCACAATGCCCGGGATAACGTGTTTCAACGCTTGGGGCAGAATGACCAGATACATGGCTTTGAAGTAGTTCAAACCCAATGCATCTGCAGCTTCATACTGCCCTTTTGGCAAAGCTTGCAAACCGCCACGCACCACTTCCGCCATATATGCAGCAGAAAAGAGCGACACACCAACAAGTGCACGAAGCAGCTTATCGATTGTTGTCCCCTCCGGCAGGAACAATGGCAGCATAATCGACGCCATGAACAACACGGTGATCAGTGGCACCGCACGCCATAGCTCGATGAACGCAATACAAACGTATTTCACAAATGGCATATGTGAACGCCGACCAAGGGCCAACACAATACCGATAGGCAACGAAGCAACGATACCCACGGTGGCAATGATCAATGTGATGGTCAAGCCACCCCATTTTTCTGTTGGCACTTCTGTAAGGCCAAACACGCCGCCGTTGAGCAAGAAAAATGTTGCAACAGGCATAACAACAAAGAAACCAATTGCTGACAGGCCCTTATGGGGTAGGTCTGGCCACAAAAGTGGGACCAAAGTCACTATGCCCAAAAGGAAGCAAATGTTTACTCGCCAATATGACTCCGAAGGATAAAATCCGTAGATGAAGAAATTAAAGCGGTCGACCACATAAATCCAGCAGGCGCCTGCTTCTTCAGTTCGACAAGCTTCAACCGTGTTGTCCACCGACCACGGGAAAACCGCATGGGTGACCAAAAAGTTGAAGATCGGCGGCAAGAACCAAGCCAAGAACAAAATGCCGACAATGGTCATAATTGAGTTGGGGATGTCAGAGAATAAGTTCTGACGTAGCCAACCCACTAAGCCTTTGCTTGTTGAAGGAGCTGGCTGCTCCCCAAGCATCTCGTTGCGCACATAGGCAAAACTTGTATCAGTCATGTTTGTTCTCCCTATCGCTCGGTTAGCGCAATGCGCGCGTTGTAAATGTTCATGACAACTGAAGTAAGCAATGAAAGCGTCAGATAGACCATCATGGTCATAAAGATCACTTCAACAGCTTTACCGGACTGGTTCAATGCAGTGCCCATAAACACGTTAACAATGTCAGGATAACCAATCGCAACCGCCAAAGAAGAGTTTTTGGTGAGGTTTAGATATTGGCTTGTTAACGGTGGAATAATCACACGCATCGCTTGTGGAATGATCACAAGATTCAGACGGTCAGAGTTTTTCAGCCCCAATGATTGTGCAGCTTCTGTTTGCCCATCGCTCACCGCAAGAATACCTGCGCGAACAGTTTCAGCAATAAAGGCTGCTGTGTAGATTACCAATCCAAACAAAAGCGCAACAAACTCAGGTGGAATTTGAATTCCGCCAGCGAAGTTGAAGCGTTCAAGCACTGGATAATCTAGTGCGATTTGCGCACCCGTCACCATCCACACAATTGCTGGAATGACGACAAGCATCCCAATAAATGCTGGTACAAACGGAAAACGCTGCCCTGTTTGTTCAAAACGACGAACTGACCATCGATTAAGGAAGTATCCACCGATGATGACCGCAACAATGGCCAACTGAACCCAAACGAAACTATCGTTCGGTTGTGGATCTGGCACATATAGACCGCGGTTGTTCAGATAGACGGATCCGGTGACAAACTCGATACTGTTCTTAACTGATGGCATCGTTTTGAGAACCGCAAAATACCAAAAGAACAACTGCAATAGCAGCGGTATGTTGCGGAAAACTTCGATGTATACAGTTGCAAGGCGCGCGATGATCCAGTTGCTGGATAAACGTGCAACACCAATGATGAAGCCCAACACGGTTGCCAACACAATGCCGATTACGGAAACAAGCAATGTGTTTAGAATACCAACCTTGAACACATCGAAATATGTTGAAGACCGGTCATATTCCATTAGCGTGAAACCAATGTTGAACCCCGAGGTGTTTCCGAGAAAATCAAATCCGGTTGTTTTGTTCTGCGCCTGTAGGTTGGTGA
>NZ_CAKZPW010000322.1:0-7028 GCF_937139385.1 uncultured Maritalea sp.
AGGTATTTCTAAAAAGCAGGCTAAAAAGATAGATTTTTTTCAAGCAGAGGACGGCATACGCGCTTACCACCCGGGTTTGGCGTTCGTAGCTTTTCATTTGCGCTTGGGCGCGTTGGATGTTGGTGTCTGCTAACGGGGCAGAGCCGGGGGCGACGGTGGGTTCGGCTTTTAGGGCTGTTTGGCCAGAGGTGTGCAACATGGTTGCCGCGCTTGTTTGCATGGCTTGAACCGGGTTGCCAGTGGAGGCCGTTGGTTCAGAGGAGACAAGCATCAGGTTTTTGTCTTTCACGCGGCCGCGGGTTAGGCCTTTGGACACATATTGGGATGCGCCAACTGGTTTTGGGCCGTTGCCTGAAGTTTGGTCTTGGGCCGCGTTGGGGGACAAAGAGGTGGTGCTCATATTGTCTGGGGTTACGTGGGCCAAATCATCACGATCAAGATATGAGATCGCCAATTCGCGGAACACATAGTCCAAAATTGAAGTGGCAGATTTAATTGCTTCGTTGCCTTGCACCATGCCCGCAGGTTCAAACTTGGTGAAGGTGAACGCATCCACATATTCTTCCAGCGGCACGCCATATTGAAGGCCGAGGGAAATGGCGATGGCGAAGTTGTTCATCATGGCGCGGAAGGCGGCGCCTTCTTTGTGCATATCGATGAAGATTTCGCCAATGCGGCCATCGTCATATTCGCCGGTACGCAAGAAGATGGTGTGACCACCAACGCGCGATTTTTGCGTGTAGCCTTTGCGGCGGTCGGGCATTTTTTCCCGGTCGCGAACCCGCTCAACAATGCGTTCAACAATCCGCTCTGAAACGGCAGCAGTGCGGTCCACTGGGGCTTTGGCAACCAAATCTTCTGCCGCGTCAATGGCGTCATCTTCATCGTCGGCCAAAAGTTGGGAGTTGAGTGGTTGAGATAGCTTTGAGCCATCGCGATAAAGCGCGTTGGCTTTAAGGGCGAGTTTCCAAGACAGCATGTAGCTTTCTTTACACTCTTCAACTGTTGCATCGTTTGGCATGTTGATGGTTTTAGAAATCGCACCAGAGATGAACGGTTGTGCGGCGGCCATCATGCGGATGTGGCTTTCAACGCTTAAGAAGCGCTTGCCGATCCGACCACAAGGGTTGGCGCAATCGAACACATTATAGTGCTCTTCTTTCAGGTGAGGTGCTTTTTCAAGCGTCATCGCCCCACAAACGTGGATGTTGGCGGCGTCGATTTCTTGTTTGGTGAAGCCAATGGCGGCCAACAAATCAAAGTTCATGTCGTCTAATTGTTCGTCAGACAAACCAAGCGTATCGCGGCAGAAGTCTTCGCCAAGGCTCCATTTGTTGAAGGCGAATTTAATATCAAATGCGCTTTCAAGTCCTGAATTGATGGCTTCAACTTTCTCGTCGGTGAAGCCTTTGGCTTTCAGCGTTGTTGGGTTGATGCCCGGTGCTTGGTTCAAGTTACCGTGGCCAACTGCATAGACTTCAATCTCTGCGATTTGGTCTTCTGCATAGCCAAGGGTGCGCAAAGCTTCAGGCACTGCGCGGTTGATGATTTTAAAGTAACCGCCGCCGGCAAGCTTTTTGAACTTCACAAGCGCAAAGTCAGGCTCAATGCCAGTGGTGTCACAATCCATCACCAAGCCAATGGTGCCGGTTGGGGCAATCACAGACACTTGGGCGTTACGGAAACCGTGCTTTTCGCCGAGTTTAAGGGCTTTGTCCCATGCCTTCTTGGCATGATCCACAAGCCGCGTATCGGGGCAATTGGCATGGTCAAGTGGCACAGGATTGATGGAAAGTGCTTCATAGCCTTCTGACTTGCCGTGTGCGGCGGTGCGGTGATTGCGGATCACGCGCAGCATATCTTGCTCATTTGGCTTATAGCTTGGGAACGGGCCTAACTCTTTGGCCATTTCAGCAGAAGTTGCATAAGACACGCCGGTTAGGATCGCTGTGATGGCACCGCCAATGGCGCGGCCTTCATCAGAATCATAACCAATGCCGTTGGTCATCAATAGGCCGCCAATGTTGGCATACCCAAGACCCAAGGTGCGGAACTCAAATGAGCGCTCTGCAATGGCTTTTGATGGGAATTGCGCCATCATGACGGATACTTCAAGCACCATGGTCCACAAGCGAACAGAATGCTCAAAATCTTCGATCAGGAAGTCGCCGTTTTTCGCGCGGTATTGCAGCAAATTCAAAGAGGCAAGGTTACAGGCTGTATCGTCCAAGAACATATACTCAGAACATGGGTTCGATGCGCGGATATCGCCTGATGATTTGCAGGTGTGCCAATCGTTGATGGTGGTATGGTACTGGATGCCCGGATCAGCACATGCCCAAGCGGCATAGCCAACGCTGTCCCAAAGGTCGCGGGCTTTTAGCGTTTTGGTGGTTTTGCCAGAACTGCGGCCAATCCAGTCCCAATCGGTGTCTTGTTCAACAGCTTCTAGGAAGCCATCTGTCACGCGGATAGAGTTGTTGGAGTTTTGGCCCGCAACGGTCAGGTAAGCTTCGCTATCCCAATCCGTATCGTAAACAGGGAACTCAAGGTCTGTGTAACCTTGTTCAGCGAACTGGATGACGCGCTGAATATAGTTTTCTGGCACCAAGGCTTTTTTCGCCGCGCGGACTTCACGCTTAAGGGCAGGGTTTTTAAGCACATCATAGCAATCATTGCCTTGGCCTTCGCAATTAACGCAGGCCTTCATGATGGCTTTCATATGTTTGGAAACTGTTTTGGAACCGGTGACGAGGGCGGCTACTTTTTGCTCCTCCTTCACCTTCCAATTGATATATTCTTCAATATCTGGGTGATCAATGTCGACCACAACCATTTTGGCGGCGCGGCGGGTTGTGCCGCCAGATTTAATGGCGCCTGCAGCGCGGTCACCGATTTTAAGGAATGACATCAAGCCAGAAGACTTGCCGCCGCCTGAAAGGCTTTCGCCAGAGCCGCGAAGGGCGGAGAAGTTTGAGCCGGTGCCCGAACCATATTTGAAAAGTCGTGCCTCACGAACCCAAAGGTCCATGATGCCGCCATCGCCAACCAAATCATCGTCTACTGACTGAATGAAACAGGCATGTGGCTGGGGGTGCTCATAGGCGGAGTTTGAGCGCACAAGCTCGTGGGTGAAGGGGTCAACATAGTGGTGGCCTTGGCCAGGTCCATCAATGCCATAAGCCCAATGTAGGCCAGTGTTAAACCACTGAGGGGAATTGGGCGCACATTTTTGAGTGGCGAGCATATAGCAAAGTTCGTCAAAGAAAGCGCGGGCGTCTTCTTCTTTGTTGAAGTAGCCGCCTTTCCAACCCCAATAGGTCCAAGTACCAGCCAAGCGGTCAAACACTTGGCGGCTATCAATTTCAGAGCCGAATTGCTGGTCTTCTGGCAGTTTATCGAGGGCTTTTTCGTCAGGGACAGAGCGCCAAAGCCAAGACGGAACGGTGTTTTCTTCAACTTTTTTCAGCGCGGCTGCAACACCAGCTTTTCTAAAGTATTTTTGCGCAATTATGTCAGCTGCGACCTGCGACCAGCTTTCTGGCACGTCAATATTTTCAAGCCGAAACACAACAGAACCATCGGGGTTCTTAATCTCACTTGTTGCCTTGCGAAATTTAATTCCCGCGTAAGGAGATTGATTTGGCTTGGTGTAACGCCGCTCTATGCGCATCTTTAGTCCCCGCTGTAATTGGACGCACATATGGCGCCCGTTGAACCACTATGGTCCTTCGATTTTCTGTTCGACTTTGCCCGTTAGGCGCAAGAAATGAGGCTTTCTTGCACAGCCTATGTGCCCCGTTAATTTTATCTTGGAGCCCAACATTAATTGCTGGTTTAATTCCCCAAAATGCGCGCGTTTTGAACTCTTGCGGCTGCCATTTGCCCAAATTTTCTACTTAAGTAGATCAACGTATCCAAACTGGATTCGCATCTTGGGCCGAACAAACAACATCCCGACCCCTCGCTAAAATGAAGGGTTCTAATACGCGGTTTGCTATGTCGGTGCATTTACTCAATTCGCAACGACAGAGCCTACTGATTTCCGAAATATCGTCAACTACAATCATTTTCAGTTTTCACAATCCCTAGTGCCAATTTTCTCGATTATGACCATATCTGGTATATTTGGTGTGAACAATGGGGATAAAGTGAACAGTGTGATTCGGTGGCAATATGGGGCAGGTCCGGCAATAAGTACCGGGTGGATCGCCATGAGAATCACATCTAACAACGGCTATATGTTCCCGAAATATCGACAGTTTGCGCCCAAGATTGAACAAATGGTCAAAGAAGACGTTAACCAATTGGGGTCCGTGAAAGTGCCATTGGTGACCGTGCCAACTTTTATTGGAATGCTGTCAAGCGCATTATTTAGTGAGTATATTGTATTGCGTTTAGGTTGTTTTCTATGGGTGTTCATGTTCCGCACAGCCCCGAAGATATTAAGGGGCCCTCCGTTGTTGTGATTGAGACTGCACGACACATGCAAGTTCTATATAGATCAATGCTCTCCGGCGCCGCGACGCGCGCTTTGCGGATATATAACAACCCCAAAGACGCCATACCTGCGATTCTCTCTGATCCACCAGATGTATTGTTGGTTGATTGGGAGGCAGATGGTTTGTCCGGCGACCGATTCTTAAAACAGTTTCGCTCCCGTCAGCTGTATCCGGTGTGCTTATTGCCCGTAATTATGGTGATGTCACAGGTGCGCCAGAGGGCTTTTGAACAAGCAATCAAACTGGGTGCCCATGCCGTGCTTGCCAAACCCATTTCGACCACGCGCTTGTTTGAGTACATTGCTTGGGTCTCCGCGGAGCACCAGAAAATGCAGCTGGTTGGTGACAAGTATGTTGTTGGAAATTTGGTCGACCGGCTCGACAACAAACAGCTTAGAGCTGGTGGGTTCGAATCAAATGGATTTGAACAAGACGAGCAAATGGCGCAAGTGGAATCAATTCAATCTGATGTCGACAGAATTCTGAAGTCGTCATTTTATTGACCTGAGCACAACAGATATAAGGTGAGGGCGCATAAACGGACAATTTGGCACGGTTTTTGTCTGCTATATGTCTGGCTCTTGCCCAAAAGAGATGTTAAACGCTTTCAAGAGAAGAATTGGGCCAATGTGGTTCATTTGGACGTATTTGATCTTGGAGCTGAAATGAAGCAGCTATTCGCAGAAATATTTATTTGGTGGCATGGCCAGACAATGGGCACGCGTTTGTTCACGGCATTGAACGGCAAATTCGTTGGTGAAGATGATGCGGGCAACAAGTATTGGGTTTCCAAGAAAGACCCAAAGCGTCGCTGGGTAACGTTTAATGGTCCAGTTGAAGCGTCTGCAATTCAAGCGGGATGGCATGGCTGGATGCATGGACGCACAGACGTGCCGCCAACCGAGCAAAACTATCAGCCGAAAGCTTGGGAAAAACCTCACCACGAGAATTTGACGGGCACTGCATCGGCATATCGGCCCAAGGGCAGCATGTTGGTTGAAGGCGAGCGCCCAAATGTGACAGGCGACTACGATGCCTGGTCTCCAGAATAGTCATGTATTGATGGTGTTTTACCGCCTCTTGATTGGGCGCACATGCGCCTTTGTTTGGCTCGTCGTTTTGGCGGGCCTGCTTTTCGTTGCGCCTGCAAAGGCCGAGCCGGTTTCTAATCCTGTTGCTGTGTTTGCCGGATTAGACAAAATCACAGGCCGCATCATTAATTTCGACGTATATATTGATGAAACGGTGCAATTTGGTGCGTTGCAGATGACACCAAGGGCCTGCCACACCCGACCACCCAATGAAACGCAGCGCACGACAGTTTTTGTTGAAGTTGATCAAGTGTCGCTCAAACAAACCTTGAGCCGCATCTTTACAGGTTGGATGTTTGCCGAAAGCCCTGCGTTGAATGCAATTGATAATGCCGTTTATGATATTTGGCTGGTTGATTGCAAGCAAAACTCAGATGTGCCGCCGCCATCAAGCCGATAGAAATCCCCGTCTAGCTGCAGTGCTTGACTGAGTTTAGCGTGATATTGCGCGCGCGGTATTTCGATCGCGCCCAAAGAGCGCAGGTGATCAGTTATGAACTGGGTATCCAATAGCTGAAAGCCGCCAACAACTAGGCGATCAACCAGATGGGCTAGGGCGATCTTTGAGGCGTCCCGCACTTTATGGAACATGCTTTCACCAAAGAAAGCACCACCTAGAGAAATGCCGTAAAGGCCGCCAACCAGATTGCCTTGGCTCCACACCTCTACCGTGTGGCAGTGACCGGCCCTGAACAGCGCATGGTACAGTTCTATAATCTCATCGTTTATCCAGGTTTCTTGACTGTCAGGCCGTTCTGCTGCGCAGGCGGAAATGACAGACAAGAAATTGGTGTCCACACGCACTTCGAACGATTCTTGGCGCATTTTTTTCTTTAAGCTTCTGGAAATATGGAACCCATCAAGGGGGAGTATCCCTCGCTCATCGGGGTCAACCCAAAATAGATCGTTTGAGTTGGCGCTTTCTGCCATGGGAAAGATGCCATGTGCATAGGCACTAAGCAGCATTTCAGGGGTGAGTTTGAGCGCGTAAGGGTCGTTTGGTTCCATAATTAAAAACAGGGCCAATGCGGCCCTGTATATCTTTACTTCGCGAGATATTTTTCCAACCAGTGAATATCGTAGTCACCGGCAATAACATCAGGTTCTTTGATGAGCTTTCTGAACAATGGCAGAGTTGTTTTGACACCATCAACCACAAATTCGTCCAAAGCCCGGTTGAGACGCTGCAGGCATTCTGGTCGCGTACGGCCATGAACGATGAGCTTGCCAATCAAACTGTCGTAATAGGGTGGAATTTTGTAGCCCTGATAAACACCAGAATCGACCCGAACGCCCACACCACCAGCTGGGTGGTAGTATGAAATTGTACCCGGCGACGGTGCAAAGGTTTCAGGATCTTCAGCGTTAATGCGCACTTCGATCGCGTGCCCCCAAAACTGCACTTCCTCTTGCTTGACCGTCATTTCCATGCCGG
>NZ_CAKZPW010000323.1:0-11039 GCF_937139385.1 uncultured Maritalea sp.
GCAGATCCCGGGACGGGCATTTTCTCAAGCAACGACGAAAACATATCGTCCTTGATCAGCCTTTTGATCCAATCGTTCCAGACGACATACTGATAAGTCCAGCGCACCAGCGTTTGTGCGTGCTGGAATCGACCTTCCGAGCCAAGCGCAACAATTTTTGGATCTGTGCTAGCATCAAGTCTGCTCAAAACACGGTTGTGAAATTTCAAAAATGCCAATTGCAGTTGAGAAACAATAGTATTCTCATCATTGCGCATGTCTCCGATAAGCGCGCGTCCTTGGCTATTGCGCGGAAGATCGTCCTCATCGGTAGCCGTATCCGCATCGACGTCATGACCTTTTCCAACAAGCAAGTAGCCCGTAAAACCATCGGCATTCGCTTTGTCGTGATCGTCCAAAACTGCTTGGCTGAGGGCGCCCGAAATAGCACATTGCTCAACGATTTTGCGGTTGTAACGCGCATTGAGCGCATTCATGATGTGTACCATGTCGCGCGCTTTACTTGCCACATCAGCCAAATCATTGCCGCCGCGTGATACACCAGCTGCGGTGCTTAGGGTTGAATCTTCAAGCCCAACGGTGAGCAAATATTCTTCTAACGCCCGCTCGTCTTTCAGATATTGTTCGGACTGGCCGCGCTTAACTTTATATAGTGGGGGCTGGGCAATATAGATATGACCACGTTCCACAAGCTCTGGCATTTGCCGATAAAAGAAGGTGAGCAACAAAGTTCTAATGTGTGCGCCATCCACGTCCGCATCGGTCATGATGATGATTTTGTGGTAGCGCAATTTGTCGATGTTGAATTCTTCGCGGCCAATCGAGGTGCCAAGCGCCATCACCAGATTGCCAATTTCCTGGCTGCCCAGCATTTTATCAAAGCGCGCGCGTTCAACGTTTAGGATTTTACCGCGCAATGGCAGCACGGCTTGTGTACCCCGGTCGCGCCCTTGCGTTGCTGAACCACCCGCAGAATCACCCTCCACCAGGAAGAGTTCTGATAGGGCGGGGTCTTTTTCTGAACAATCTTTAAGCTTGCCAGCCAAAAACGACACATCAAGCGAGGATTTGCGTCGGGTCAATTCGCGCGCTTTGCGCGCCGCTTCGCGGGCGGCGGCGGCTTCAACCACTTTTGAGACAATTTGCTTGGCTTCGGCGGGGTGCTCTTCAAACCATTGGTTCAAGCGGTCGTTGACCACAGATTCAACCACGGGGCGCACTTCTGACGACACCAATTTATCTTTGGTTTGAGATGAGAATTTTGGGTCCGGCACTTTCACCGACAAAACACAGGTTAGCCCTTCGCGGGTGTCATCGCCCGTTGGCGAGACTTTTTCTTTTTTCAAAATGCCGCTTTTGTCCGCATATCCGATCACTTGACGGGTGAGACCACCGCGCAAGCCTGCAAGGTGAGTACCGCCATCGCGCTGCGGGATATTGTTGGTAAAACATAGCACTTTTTCGTGGTAGCTATCGTTCCACCACAGAGCCAATTCCACAACAATATCGTCTTTTTCGGCCGTGATGTAGATCGGCTCTTGGATCATGGACTGTTTGGATTTGTCCAAGTAGCGCACAAATTCTTGCAAGCCGCCATCATAGTGCAATTCGACTGAAATCTCTTCAGGATGGCGTTTATCGGACAAGATGATGCGCACGCCTGAGTTCAAAAACGCGAGCTCGCGCAAGCGGTGCTCCAGCGTTGCATAATCGAATTCGATCATGGTGAATGTTTCAGAAGACGGCATAAAGGTCACTTTGGTGCCTTTTTCGGTGCCGCAGTCGCCAACCTTTGCCAAAGGCGCATCAGGTTCACCATGGGTGAAGCTCATTTGATGCATTTCGCCGTCACGCTTGATCTCAAGTTTGAGCCAAACAGACAAAGCGTTCACCACGGAAACACCCACGCCGTGCAAACCGCCCGAAACTTTATATGAGTTCGAATCGAACTTACCACCCGCGTGCAGCTGGGTCATGATCAATTCAGCGGCGGAAACGCCTTCTTCTTCATGGATGCCGGTTGGAATGCCGCGCCCGTTGTCGGTTACGGAAACCGAGCCGTCCGCATTGATGGTAACGGTCACATAGTCGGCATGCCCGGCCAGCGCCTCATCAATTGCGTTATCGACAACTTCATAGACCATATGGTGCAAACCGGACCCGTCGTCCGTGTCGCCAATATACATGCCGGGGCGTTTGCGCACCGCATCAAGACCTTTGAGAACCTTGATGCTATCCGCACCATAATCAGTATTTCCAGGGACCGCTTTTTCGTCGCTCATTTGCACCGAATCATTTCCAGTTAAACTTAGTTATTTCTAGTCTTTTTTTGAGTGAAACCAAAGGGCTCAAGCCCAATTTCAACCATTGGGGCAAGATAAGGGACAATAAGGGGGATGTTTGCGCCTATAAGGGGGTCAAAAGCGCATCTTGCACGCTAATAAACTGCGCATCAGCCCCTAGAGAATCAAACAAAATTTGATCGGTGCCCGTCATCCAACATTGAGTGCCCAGCGCGTTGAGCAATTCGAACAGGCTGGCGCGTCGATTTGCGTCTAAATGGGCAGCGATTTCGTCTAGCAACAAGAGGGGCGATATGGAGGTCATTTGCTTGACCAAACGCGCATGGGCCATAATTAGCCCCACCAGCAGCGCCTTTTGCTCACCGGTTGAGCAAATGTTTGCGGGCATTTGTTTATCCATATTGGTCACCGCGATATCGGCCCGATGGGGCCCAACGGTCGTGCGCCCTGCTGCCCTGTCCAATTGACGGCGCTGCCGCCACAATTGGATATAGGCTTCTTCCAATTCCGTGGAGGTTTGAAAGGGAGGCATTTCTTCTTGCCCCACAAGTTCCAAATGCGCAGAAGGGAAGCCCAAAGATCCCTCCAAGCGCAATAAATCATTCAAATGCGCAATGGTATCAAGCCGCGCAAAATGCATGGCGGCGGCATGGGCGGCCATTTGCGCTTCAATGGCTGAAGCCCACGACGCATCGCCATATTCATCAAGCAGTTTGTTGCGTTGGCGCATGGCTTTTTCAAACTGGGCAACCTCGGCGCCATGCCCGGGGATTAAAGCTAGGACCAATCGATCAAAAAACCGGCGTCGATCGGCAGCGGGGCCGGTGAACAGACCATCTTGGGCGGGGGTGAGCCAGAGGATGCGCAAATATTCACCCAACTGATCCACTGACCGTGCTGGGGCACCATTTATTTTGACCCGTCGCCCCGTGATTGCACCAGCATCAAGCCCGGTGCCCAAATCGACGGTGCCATATTGGGTTTCTACCGAAGCGGCAACCGCCCAGCCGCCTGTGCCATTGTGCAGCGCTAAGGTTTCAAAATTTGCGCGGCGCAACCCGCGCCCCGCGCCCAGCAAAGAGATCGCTTCAAGCAGATTGGTTTTGCCCGCGCCATTTGGCCCGGTAAGCACCACATGGCGATCATCGGGGTCAAGCGCAGCGCTTGCATAGTTGCGGAAATTTGAAAGCCGCAACCGTGATAAATAATGGCTGGGGGGCTGGCGCGGTACCGCCATTAAAACCTACCCTTGGCGTTAAACGCGCATCGGCATCAAAACATAAAGCGCATCATCATCATTGTCAGACTGAACAATGGTGGGTGAGCCTGCGTCTGACAGCATAAAGATCGCCGCTTCCGATTTTACCTGATCGATGATATCGAGCAAATAGCGGGCATTGAACCCGATTTCAAAACCCTCATCTTCGAACTCAATCGGCAGTTCTTCGCGGGCCGTGCCGTGATCTGGGTTGGTGACGCTCATTTCGAGCAACCCATTACCAATGGCCAATTTTACGGCCTTGCCACCACGGTCTGAGGCAATGGTGGAGACACGATCAACCGCTTGCTTGAAGCTTGCGGTGTCCACGGTGAGGCGCTTATCGTTGTTTTGCGGGATCACCCGCTCATAATCGGGGAATGTGCCTTCGATGAGTTTTGACAGGAGCACCACGCCGTTTACTTCGATGCGGATTTTGGTATCTGAAAGTTCAATCGCCACATCGTCTTCATCGCCCGACAAAAGCTTTTGCACTTCAGCAACGGTTTTGCGTGGCACAATGATAGAAGGCATGCCTTGAGCGCCTTCAGGGGCGGAGACTTGTGCACGCGCCAAGCGGTGACCATCTGTTGCCACGGCGCGCATGATGACGTTGGCCCCATCATCCATGGTGTGGAAGAATATGCCATTGAGATAATAGCGGGTTTCTTCGCTTGATATCGCAAACTGTGTGCAATCGATCAATTGGCGCAGCGCGCCCGCTTTAATAGTGAATTTATGGGTGAAATCACCCGATTTGAGATCGGGGAACCCATCGGCCGAAAGACACGTGAGGTTGAATTTGGAGCGGCCTGATGTAATGGCCATCTGTTCACCAGCGCCATCCACTTCAAGGTTCACTTCCGCGCCATCAGAAAGTTTGCGCACAATTTCATAAAGCGTGTGGGCCGGCACGGTGGTGGTGCCTTGCGTGCCCACCATAGCAGGCACCGATTCGGTGACTTCAATATCCAAGTCGGTTGCGCGCAATTGCAGGCCGCCATCATTGGCGTTGAGCAAAACGTTTGAAAGAATGGGGTAGGTTGTGCGGCGCTCGACGACACGGTGCACATGCCCAAGTGATTTCAACAGGTGATTTCTCTCAAGCGTAACTTTCATTGGTGTCTACTCCCGGTAACTTTTTGCCGCTTTTGATACAGCTTATGCGTCTTTATCCCCATGTGGGGACAAGGAAAATGGCCTTTTGCGCTTCAAAAGGCAAGGAAAAAGGCGTGGTTTTTCCAGTTAATGAACTCGCAAATTGAATATCGCAAATACAGAAGACTTGCAATTCTGAAAATCCACGCCATATTGATATCATAATGATATCGAATTGGAGAATACTATGAACGAAAAATCCGCTTGGTCAATTTCTGGCTATCCCATGGTCGCCCTTTTGGCATTATGGATCATTGGTATGCTCTATTTCTTGACAATGGCCATTGGGTCGGACGGCGGCCCGGCGCTTATTTTGCCGCCACTGATTGGTGGGCCAATTGTTGGCACCATTTTGGCGATTGGATTTGTGATGGTGCAACCAAAGCAGTCTAGAGTTTTGGTGTTGTTTGGGGCCTATAATGGCACCTTGAAGCAAACTGGCCTGCGCTGGGTCAATCCATTTAACTATCCGCGCATTCCCGTTTCATTGCGGTTGCGCAATTTTGAAAGCGGCAAGAATAAAGTCAATGATGCAAACGGCAACCCAATTGAAATTGCAGCGATTGTGGTGTGGCGGGTTACCGACACCGCTGAAGCGACTTTTGAAGTCGATAATTATAGAGACTTTGTGGCGGTTCAATCCGAAGCGGCGGTACGCACTTTGGCCAGCCGTTATGCCTATGACCTAAAAGATGGCAAAAGCAGTGGCGCTGTATCTTTGCGGGCCAACCCTGCAGAAGTTTCTGAAATGCTACAACACGAAATTCAAGATCGGTTGCAGACAGCTGGTGTTGAAGTAGTCGAGGCGCGGATTAGCCACCTCGCTTATGCCCAAGAAATTGCGGCCGCTATGTTGCAACGCCAACAAGCCAGCGCCATTGTGGATGCACGTGAAACAATTGTGGAAGGCGCAGTTGGCATGGTTGAAATGGCGCTGGCACAACTCTCTGAGCGCAAAATTGTCGAACTGGATGATGAACGCAAGGCGGCGATGGTCGGCAATCTACTGGTTGTACTTTGCGGCCAACAGGATACCCACCCGGTCGTAAACGCTGGCAGCCTATATTAGGGGATCAACATGCCTTCAAAAAAAGCATTCGCATTGCGGGTTTCGCCCCAAGTTATGGATGCAATGCAAAGATGGGCTGATGATGATCTGCGCAGTTTAAATGCGCAGATCGAATTTGTGTTACGTGAGGCTTTGGTAAAATCGGGCCGCGTGAAATTGGTACAACGGGCGATCACTGAAGTTGTCGACACAACAGACGAATAAAGCCCCTATGTCGGTTCGACATCGGGGCTTTTGTTTGATCCTTGAGGCGGAAGCTGGCGGTTAATGATCAGCATGGCCCCTATTTGATCAGTCAGCGATCATCCGCTTTAGCAATTCCACTTCTTGGGCGAAGCTATTGTCTTCTGACATCAATTGCTCAACTTTGCGCACCGCATGCAAAACCGTTGTATGGTCCCGGTTGCCGAAACGACGGCCAATTTCTGGCAGCGAGCGCGAGGTCAGCATTTTGGACAAATACATGGCGATTTGGCGCGGGCGCACAACAGAGCGCGAGCGACGTGAAGACAAAAGATCGGGCTTTGACACTTTGAAGTGTTTGGCCACCATAATTTGAATTTCGTCGATCTTGATACGGCGCGTATCGCGGGTGCGCATCAAATCATGCAATGCCTTTTCAGCCAATTCAATGGTTACGGGTTCGCCTGTGAGCTGATTGGCCGCCACCAAGCGGTTGATGGATCCATCAAGATCACGCCCGTGGGAAATGACTTTCTTGGCCACATAATCGAGCACCTGGGTTGGAATATGCAGGCCCGGGTATTTTGCCAGAGCCTGTTCGGCACGTTTTTCAACGATGGCGCGGCGCAGATCTTCATCAAGTGAGCGAATGGGCACCACAAGACCACCGGATAGACGTGAGCGCAACCGATCATCAAGCATATCAAGGCCATTCGGGGGAGCATCCCCTGCCACTACAACTTGCTTTGCGCCCGTAAGCAGCGCGCTAAGCGCTTGGCCGAATTCTGTAACGGACTTGCCTTGCAAGAATTGCATATCGTCGATGAGCAAAACATCAATGCCGCGCAGCCACTCTTTAAAGCTAATGGCGGACTGACGCTGCACCGCTGAAATGAAGTGATACATGAAATGGTCGGCGGTGAGGTAAACCACATTACGTGACTTATCTGCGCCACCGGCGGCCCATGCAATGGCGTTCAACAGGTGGGATTTGCCCAACCCAACTGATGAGTGAATGTAAACGGGATTAAAGGTGACAGAGTTCTGTGCCACAGCTTGGGCCACTTGCTTTGCGGCCCCCAATGCCATCTCGTTGGCGCTGCCAGCAACAAATGTGTCAAAGGTCAATTTTGGATCAAGTGCTGAGCCTGACAATGCGTCGCCCTGTTTTACACGCGCTGAGTGTTTGGCCCCGGTACGAATGGTGGCAGAAACGGTGGGCATTGGCGCTTTACGCTCTGCTGGCTCTTCAGCTTTTGGCGTTTGCTTGCTTTCAACCCGACCGTTCACGCGCACTGTGATTTGCAGCGTTTGAACATTTTGGTTTTCAGCTTGAAACGATTCGATGATCCGATCTTGATAATTGGACAAGATCCACGAGCATAAAAACCTTGTCGGTACAGAAAGGTGCGCCAGGTCCCCATCCAGCTCCACCAAATCCAGCCTTGCGAACCATGAACTGAATACGTCCTCCCCGACGCTTGCCCAAAGCCGCTTTTTCACTCGTGCCCATAGTTTTGAGTTATCGCCCCCCGATAAATCCATTGCGCCCCCGCCTTGTTGGTTTTCAACCGCTGGCGTTGTGCTTTGATGTGTTGCAACATCTTCTTCTTTTTGCGCCAACATTGTGAACTGATCCATTTGTGCCTCTTGATATTTCAACCAACGCACCAGCCGCTTGTTTGGCGCGTTGGTCAGCTGATTATTCTACAATCAGACAAACCCCTAGCAGTCGCTGAAAGTATTCAACGCTACCATTTTTATGATTTACTTAGAATTTGACGCCAACTCGCGTCGTTTACTTTACTGGAAGTACGCTTGTTAGACTGGCTAGCTGTGGTGGTGTGCAGATCTCGAATGGAAGACCGGAATTATTGCAATTACGCAGGTTTTCCTCTTAGCACACATCGTCAACGGCCCCCGTTTTTCTGTTCAACTCTTGGCAATACAAGGATCGCCACCAGTTCTTGTTCAATATGGGCAGTTTAGCCTTATTAGGGGACGCGTTTCAACTGGTGAATCATTTAAAAACCCTCTTGACTCTAGGGGGTGGATTTGGGTTGGCAAGCTACGCAGAATCTCGCCATTCTTAAGGGATTGGATTTGCTTAATGAATCCAAATTCAAGTGAAAAATGCCCCTCAAAAAAAAATTTACTTTTTGTTAAGGATCCCGGCATTTTGAACCATTTTGCGCATTTTCCGACGACCTACACCATCGAGTTAAGTACCTGAAATAAATGAATTTTTTCAAACTCCAAAATCACAATGTGACAAATTTATGAATAGATTCAAAGGGTTCAATTTAGACGTTAAATTACGCAACATGTGTCAATTAGAATGGAACAATAGATTCTTCGTCACGCTGCTTCTATGTCAATCCAAGCGAAGGAAGTGACCTCGGAATTCAGGCGTAAACGCTGTCACGCCAAACGCAAAAAGGCTGCCCTAAGGCAGCCTTTAAAATCGTCAGTCCAAGTAAAGCCAGGCCTTAAGCGCTTAGGGCTTTTACACGGTTAGAAAGACGTGAAATTTTGCGTGAAGCATGGTTCTTATGAACGATGCCTTTTTGCGCTGCGCGCATAATTTCTGGTTGAGCAGCTTGCAAAGCCGTTTTGGCTTCGGCGCTATCGCCAGATGTGATTGCTTCTTCAACCTTACGGATGAATGTGCGCATGCGCGAACGACGGTTTTTGTTCACTTCGGTGCGGCGCTCAATTTTGCGAACAGCTTTTTTAGCTGATGGAGTATTGGCCATGTGGTCCTCTTTGTGCCTATTCACTTTCTACCCGATGGCAGAATCGCGAAATAAAAGCGGCGGCACCAAAGGCCGCCAGAAACTACGTTGGCCGGGTTATAGGTTGAAGATTGGTTTTGGTCAATAGGAAAAGCTTGCGAAATTGGCTGCAAGCCCCGGTGGAAGAGTCTTTTGGCTAGGTTTGGCAATTGGGACAGTAAAAGGTTGAGCGACCAGATTGTACAGTTCGCGCGATGTTGGCTTTGCAATTTGGTGTAAGGCAGGGTTCACCCTCTCGGCCATAGGCTTGGAAACGGTGTTGGAAATATCCCAACTCCCCGTCTGCATGCTTAAAATCCTTAAGCGTTGATCCACCCGCTGCAATCGCCTCGTTGAGCACTTGCACAATCGTTGGGGCGAGTAATTCCAACGCCTTTTTGGGTTTGCCGTCCGCCCTTACCAATGTGCCGACAGGGCACCTGGGGTCGATCTTTGAAAGAAAGAGCGCTTCACACACATATATATTGCCCAATCCGGCCACATTGCGCTGGTCGAGTAGTGCAGATTTGACGGGGGTTTTCTTATTTAGGAAACGTTCGGCCAAATGCTGAGCGTTAAATTGATTGCCCAATGGCTCTGGCCCCATATTGGCGAAATGGGGGCTTTCCTGTTCATCGTCAAACAGGTCCATATATCCAAACCGACGCGGGTCATTGTAAATAATGTCCACTCGCCCTTTTGTCGGGTGCACAACTTCTAGAATCACATGGTCATGTTTTTGGTGTGCCAAAGGCACGAATTTGCGGGCGGTGCCTTCAATCAATTCAGCGTTGATTTTGAAGCTGCCGCTCATGCCCAAATGGGCGAGCATATTGGTGCCAGACATGAGTGGCACGATTAGATATTTTGCACGACGACGCAGCTGGCCGATCTGTTGACCTTCGAGCAACTCTTGAAAACCGTTTGGAAATGGAAAGCGCAAATTTGGGCGATTAAGCACAATGCGTTTGATCGTCGCCCCATCCATAAAGGGGGCAAGGCCGTTTTTGACCGTTTCAACCTCTGGCAATTCAGGCAATTCACTCTTTCCTTATGCATATAAACTGTGGCAATGACGCGCAGGCACCCAAACCTCCTCAACCATAGAAAAGCTGAGGCGCTTAGGATAAGGTGCGCCAACATTGATGATTTGTGATGACGACAAGCAAGTGACCATAAAGATGAGTGAAGCGCAACAAACAACCCACTTCGGCGAACGCGAAGTGCCCTTGGAAGAAAAACAGGGGCTGGTGAACGACGTTTTTCATAAGGTCGCTGACCGTTATGACATTATGAATGACCTGATGAGCGGGGGCATGCACCGGGTCTGGAAAGACGCCTTTGTGGCCAATCTGGCCCCACCCCGCGCCGGCAATCGGCCATTTGAAGTTTTGGACATGGCTGGTGGCACGGGCGACATCGCCCAGCGGATCAAAAACGCTTCGCACGGGTATGCCAAAGTCACCGTTTCCGACATAAACTCGGATATGTTGCGGGTGGGAGCTGAGCGGGCCAAAACTTGGCGCTATCAGGACGGCGTTGAATTTGTTGAAGCCAATGCCGAAGAACTGCCTTTTGAAGACAATCGCTTTGATGTTTACACCATTTCGTTTGGCATGCGGAATGTACCCCAAATCGACAAAGCCTTGCGCGAAGCCTATCGGGTGTTAAAGCGCGGCGGCCGAATTATGGTGATGGAATTTTCTGAAGTTGATGTGCCTGGCCTTGATAAGATCTATGACCTATTTTCAGAACATGTGATCCCGCCGATCGGTGGCGTGGTCACGGGGGATGCGCAGCCTTATCAATATTTGATTGAGAGCATTCGCCAGTTCCCCAAACCCAAGCAATTTTGCAAAATGATTGAAGACGCTGGCTTTTCGCGGGTCACGCACACACCGCTTAGCGGCAATATTGCGGCCATTCATTCTGGCTGGAAACTGAGATAGGCGGATATAACATGGGGCTTTTTGCTTATCTGCGTCTTTTTCGGGCAGGTTATGTTTTGGCGCGTGAAGGCGCTTTTTCGCTTACCGAAGGGCAAGGTATTAAGGGGCCGGCGGCAACTGCCATTTGGTTTGCGCGGCTGATAGAACGCCCTGCGGTGCGCAAAACCGGCCGGGTTGAACGGCTTTCTGCGGCTTTGCAAAAGCTTGGTCCAACCTACGTAAAGCTTGGCCAAGTGCTCGCCACCCGCGCTGACGTTGTGGGCCCCGTGGTGGCCAAAGACTTGGCCAACCTGCAAGACAAGATGCCCCCGTTTGACAAAGCGCTGGTGCCCGCGATTTTGGCCG
>NZ_CAKZPW010000324.1:0-4146 GCF_937139385.1 uncultured Maritalea sp.
GTCACCAGGATAAGCTTCACGTCCCGGTGGGCGGCGCAACAACAATGACATTTGACGATACGCCACCGCTTGCTTGGATAATGTGGCCTGAGTAGTCACATCACCCGCAATGCCTAAGTCTTCAAGCAATGCATTGCGCACAGCGCCTTCGATTAGCGGTGCTGCGAGTTCCGCGGGGTGCGCAGGTGAATTGATCAATTGGTCACCTCAAAAACTGATTATGTTTGCTTTAAGGCGAATTGTGCACCCCTGCAAGCAAAAGCCTAATTTGGGTGTGAATTGCCTGGAAACAGGATGGGGTTGTCGCCGGGCTTCCAAATTGGAAATTTGGGCATGATTTGTGCGAACCGCTCGGAGTCCAAAAACACATTTAACCAGATTATGACATCGCTAAAATCTTGGGAAAAAAACCAGTCTTTATCCACAAATGCAAATTGGCGCACAAAGGGTACGATGCAAATGTCCGCCAAACTGATCCTAGATCCAAACAAATACGCGCGGTCCTGCAAACGTTCATTCAAGTGACCAAGAAAACCTGCTGCATCGTCTCGGGCCGTAAATGCTGATTCTGGTTCTGAATGAAATCGATATTTATAGCGGTCGAGCAGTGGTTTGAATTGCTGATCCATAGTCAAAATCAGCGCCAAGATCTCGTCCAGATTGCCCTCGATTGGGGCCAGCAAGAGTTCGGGATCGTGTTCAGATAACGCCCAAAGTGCAATGTCTAAGCTCTCGTCAATCACCGTGCCATCGGGCAATTCAAGCACAGGAACGGTGCCTTTTGGCGAAATTTCAAGCATATGATCGGGTTTGTCGCGCAGAATTATTTCCCGCAACACGCACTCAACCTGCGAAGAGGCAATGGCCAATCTAGCACGCATTGCGTACGGGCATCTACGGAAGCTATATAAGGTTGGCCGATCGCTCATTCTCTTTTGATATCAGATATTTGAGCAAACCTCTAGATTGAGATCAAAAAGAACCTCGTTTCCAGTCTGTGGCACTGGAAATTGAAAAAAAGACAGTTTTTCCAACGAACCTGTTTGCATTTTATCGCTGGATGTCGTTTAATTTAACCATATTTTAGTGTATTTTAAAGTGTTCATATGACCAAAAATCTCGCCGTCAAAAATCGGTCGATTGGCCGGGAAGAACCAACGTTCAAGCTTCTCACTCAATCTGACCTGCCGTTCAACCGCCCCAAAGACCAAGAAAGGTTTTGGGGAAACTTGGGACAGATCGAAAGCAATTTCGATATTTCCAATGCCACTGTTTGGTCATTTATGCAGTTCGAGGGCAGGGCATCTTATAATCCCCGCCTACTAGATGACTTTCACAATTGGCACATCAACATCGAAGCACTTAAGTCGCAGATGCACGACCAAATGAAATTTGTCGTGCTGGGTTCAAGGCATGAAGAGTTCTTTTGTCTTGGCGGGGACCTCGATTATTTTTCACGCTGCATTGAAGAGCAAGACCGAGAAGGGCTTTATGAGTATGGCCTGTCATGCGTTCAAATTCTTCATCGCAACTGGCTCGCCACCTCACTCGACCTAGTCACCATTGCATTGGTGCAAGGGGATGCATTGGGGGGCGGCTTTGAATCATTGTTGTCATTCGACATTATTTGTGCGGAAAAAGGTGCAAAATTCGGTTTTGCAGAGCATCTGGTTGGTCTGTTCCCTGGCATGGGAGCTTTGACTTTTTTGGGGCGCAAGCTGGGTTTTGCCAAAGCGGAGCAGCTCATTCGCACTGGGCGGTCACTAAGTGCAGAGGAATTGTTTGAAATGGGGGTGGTTCAAATCCTTGCCGAACCCGGTGAGGGGGTGAAATCCGTCAAGAAATATATTTCCAAAACCACGCCAAGGCACCAACCCGCCTGCGCCTACCATGCAGCCATTAAGCGTGCAAACCCAATACCTTTCGAGGAATTGGACGATATTGTGAGTTATTGGACGGACGCGGCGCTAAAAATTACACCTCGAGAACTCAAAATCATGCGCAGGCTCGTTTCAGCGCAGTCAAATAAGCCTTTGACCGACTAAGGATTAGCCAGCTTCACTCACTGCTGGGGCAGCTTTAACCAGAAGCGCCTCAGCGGCCTCAGCATCCATTGGTCGACCGGTGAAATACCCTTGGATATGGGTAACGCCAACCGATTTGAGGAAGTCCAATTGAGCTTGGGTTTCAACGCATTCTGCGACAACCGTAATATCAAGCGCCTTACCAATTTCAGCAACTGCGGTTGCAACCGCCGCAGAACTTGGGTTCGTCTCCAAATCGCGCACAAAGCTGCCATCAATTTTGATTTTGTTGAATGAAAAGCGCTGCAATTGGCTGAGTGATGAATAGCCAGTTCCAAAATCATCAAGCGATATCTTTACGCCAAGATCCTTCAGCTGTTGAAGCTGCTTCAGACTGTTCTCAATATCAACGATAAAGGCGGTTTCGGTAATTTCCAACTCAAGCAGTTCTGCGGGGAAGTTGTACCGCTTTAGCTGGCGTTTCAGGAAATCAGCAAACCGAGAATCCTGAAACTGAACAGCTGAAAAATTCACCGATATCTGTGTGCGCACAGGCCAGGCAGCTGCAGTCTTGATGGCTTCTTTGGTCACCCAACGACCAATTTCCATAATCTGCCCTGTTTCTTCAGCGGCCGGTATAAATTTGGCGGGCATCATTTTGCCATTTGTTGGATGTGTCCAGCGCACCAAACATTCAAAGCTTGCAACGCTGTTGTTTTCAGCGTTGACAATTGGCTGAAATGCCAACTTGAATTGGCTCTTTTCCAAAGCCTGTTTGATGTCCAGCTCAAGCGCACGCATTTGTTGCAAGCGCTGATCCATTTGCGGTTCAAAATAGGCAAACTTGTTACGACCCGCTTTTTTCGCGGCATAGAGGGCCATATCTGCCCGCTTGAGCAGCAAGTCCGCGTCATTACCATCTTTTGGTGCAATCACAATGCCCACGGAAGCGCCAATTTGAATGAAGTGAGAATTGACGTTAAAAGGTTGGTGCAATGCCGCAACAATTTGTTGTGCCAAGTCACGCGGCGAGCGGGCTTGAGGTGATAGTTTTTGCAAAACCAAAAACTCGTCACCGGCCATTCGTGCAACGTCACCTTCATCCAAGCACACATCGCAAATTCGATCTGCAACTTGTTTCAAAAGCATGTCGCCAATTGGGTGTCCCAAGGTATCGTTGACGCTCTTAAAATGGTCCAAATCAATGTAGTGAACGGCCAATTCAGAGGATTCATCCATCTGCTCAAGTTTTTGAATAAAGGCTTCATGTACAGAAACACGATTCATCAAACCCGTGAGTTGATCCACCCAGGCAAGGTTTCTGATCCGCGCTTCAGCTTTTTCTTTTTCTGTCACATCGGCAAAAACAATAACGGTGTTGCCATTTTCCATGGTCCGTGTGGACGCCGAAACAAAGCGGCCATCGCTCAGTTTGGCCGTTTCTGCCCATTCGCCGCGTCCATTGCTGCTCTTTTGGGTGGTGATCTTGGAGTGATCGTCCGGATGAAACGCGGAAATGATCTTTTCCATCGTAGTGCCATATTCAAACAATGATTGCTCCGCACCAATAATGTCGGCAACCTTCTCATTCCAAACCACAAGGGTTTGATTTTGATCGAACATGCAAAGTCCGTGCGACATATTCGTAAGTGCTGCATCAAAACGCTCTGCTTGCTGTTTGAATGATGAAGCGAGCTCAGCGTTGCGCTGTTTATGTTCCAATGCATCGATGATTGTTTTGCGCACAGCAATTGTGATGTCGGTCATACCAAACATGAATAGAATCAGAGCAAAACCGACAACGTGATAAAAGATGGTGTCTTGCATCATCAGGCCAACGCCCATCGGAATTGTGGCAAGATACAATTGGCTGAGGGCCAGCCATGGCCGTCCCGCATTCCGCCCCGCAATGCTCGCGCCATAAGCAGCGGCAGTTGTGCAAAGCATCAAATGAACCGGCGCATTGTCTATTCGGGTGAGGGCAAAAAATGTGACCACGCCCAAGCCGGCACTAAATGCGCCAGCGCCTATCGTGTAGGCCCATTCCCATTGCCTTACATTTTCGACTGTAACCGATGAACCTGAACGCAAGTAAATAATGCCAATGATAATTCTTGCAACA
>NZ_CAKZPW010000325.1:0-3149 GCF_937139385.1 uncultured Maritalea sp.
AAGGTTACAAGGTTGTACACATTGGCGCACATTTTCATTTGTAAAGTACAATAAAATCAGCTAGTTACTTACATGAAAAACGTTTCCCTCTCCCGCTACCAAAATTTCTTCTACATTGCAGGTTGTTAGGTGCGAGAAGGTCTGCGGGTTTTTGCGTATGGATCGCCTTGGGTCGCGTTTGGGTGTTTTTAGGTGAACTTCGATGCGAAGGTAGCGAGCCTATCAACAGAATCGCTCACATTGTCGGACTAGTTGTGTTCTTTTCGCCAATTTGGCCAACTCATATTGGTGAGTTGCTCGATGCATGCTGACTTGATTGGTATTTGGAGTTTGCTTGAACTGTATTGCTTCATGGTCTGCTTGCTTGGGCCTAATGTTTCCACTTCACTCATCTGCCGTTGCTTCAGTGGTCGGGTTTCCATTTGTCTACTCGCTCAACAGCAGTCATCTGGAAAAACTCAGAAAGCGCTGTGGGTTCAATTGCTTCATCCCATTCAGTGTCCGTTACCGGGCCGGAAAAAATATGAATTCATGGCTTTCGTCATCAGGTGGGGAATAGGGAAATCTCCCTTTAAGAGACGTGAACCGAGCGGCAACTGACTGAGGAAACGCCACGCCACCTTGCTCAGGTACTTGGTGATGAGGCGGTCTCTAAACTCGCGCCAATCCTTATCGGACCTATCATGGTATTTTTCTCGATTGGGGCCTTTTAGGATTGCACGACAAAGGCGAGATACATCAGTTGCATTTCCAATGCCTCACGCGTTCGCGAAGATACACGTTCACCTCACAAGTAGTGTCTAGCGCCCAAAATCACTTCGCCCCGTCTGCTAGCAGCAGATTGAGCGCTGAACGGCCCCGCGTTGATCCGCATTTGTTGGCTGCATAAAGAATAGTCTCTTGAACAATGGGAAGCTTTGTTGAGTCCAAATACCCTGAACACGGACAAATTTCGCGCTGCAATCTCCCTGAAGAGTTGCGACGCGAAACATTGCGAAATAGATTATTCAAATAAAATCATTTGCAGATGCAAGTTTCATTTTGTTAGCCAACTTGCACACCGCCACGCCAAACACCGCTTATAATTGGTATAAGTTTGTGTTTCCTTACGCGGACCAAGTCGCCGTAGCATCCCACTTCAATTTTGCCGCGGTCTATCAGATGGGTTGCATTCGCTGGACTTTGCGTAACTGTTTTGATCGCACGTGGTAGGTCGTCCCAAATATCAGCCAGCTTAAAAGCAGAGTTAAGTAATGCCGACGGCACATAGTCCGACGAAACAATGTCGAGCAAATCATGCTTTGCCAACTCCGCTGCTGCCACATTGCCAGAGTGAGACCCCCCCCGTAGGAGGTTTGGTGCACCCATAATGATTTGAATGCCCTGGTCTCGGCAGGCCTGCGCCGCCTCTAATGTGGTTGGAAACTCAGCGAGGTTGATACCGATGCTCTTGGACTTTTTCACCTGCCCGGTGGTGGTGTCGTCATGGCTGGCCAAGGTTGCGCCAAATAGTTTTGCATGGTCGATCGTCGCGCGCTCATGCCGGTCGCGGTTGCGATCGCCGCGTTCCTTTTGCTCTAGAATGTGTTCGGCAAATTGTTCATCCGTATAGCCATACTTACCAACGATGTAGTCTTTCAGTTTGCTGACATCGCGGAACTGTCTTTGTCCCGGTGTATGGTCCATCAGACTGACCAGACGCACCCGATCGTCTGGTCCAAATTCAGACAATTCCTCAACAAGTGTATCAGAACAGACCTCGGCCCGAAGGTGCAACATGTGACGAATACGCAAGATGCCTTCGTCGCGCAGCTCTAGGATTTCGCTTGCGACCTGGCGCGCATATTTGCCGTAATTGGTTTTTGAATCTGTAAGGGATCCTACCCGCAGCGCATCGAACACCGTTGTGATGCCGGCAGACGCGAGTTCGCCGTCATGGGCCAAGATTGCGGTTTTATGGGGAAATGGCACACCGGGCCTTGGCTCAATATGCCGCTCAAGATTGTCCGTGTGCAACTCCACAAGACCTGGGATTACAAAGTCACCCCGAAAATCAATCGCACCGGACCGCACTGCGCCGCCTTCGTTGATCGCAACTATGATACCGTCTTCGATTTCAATGGAGCCAAGCACAACTTGATCGTTGAGAACAATTTTTGCGTTTGCAACTTCAATGTCGCCTGACATATGAGCGTCATACTTTTCTGGCAGTTGCTGGGAGAGTGCAGGAGAGTTCATGTCAAAGTTCCGACGTTTTGCGATTTACTATCTTCCAAGTGGCGATCCACTGGCTGAGTTTGGTGCCCAATGGTTGGGCTGGGATGCGGTTCGCGCTGAGAAACGGGCAACACGTTTCGATGGTTTGCCGCACTTTCATGTCGATGATGTGACAGCCACCCCAAGAAAATATGGTTTCCACGCCACATTGAAACCGCCATTTCGATTGGCCGAAGACAAGTGCCTTGAGCAACTGCAAATTGCTTGCGAGGAGTTTGGCGAAACCCAAGCACCTGTCTTGATGGATGGTCTGTCGATCCGCACGATCGGTCGCTTTTTGGCCTATGTGCCGGTTGGCGATGTGGTTTCGCTCAACGCTTTTGCTGCAGCTTGCGTGCAAGAATTCGATCCGTTTCGCGCAGCTGCACCACAAGTGGAACTGGAAAGACGTCGCGCCGCTGGCCTGTCGCCAAGGCAAGAAGAGTTGCTGCAACAATGGGGATATCCATATGTTCTTGACGAGTTTCGTTTTCATATGACCTTGTCCGGCAAACTCGACCCTGAATTGTTGCCTGCAGTTGAGGCATTCCTTACAGAGCATGCGCCGGATATGGCCAACCCGTTCGTGATCAACAAATTTGCGTTGATGGGCGAACGCGAAGACGGGAATTTCGAGCTGATCAAGCATTACACTTTAACCGGGTAGAGCGCGTGCAAAGCGGCATCGACCGCCTCTTTTAACGTGCCTGCGCCGCGCGATACCGGCACGATATTGGCACCTAGGATTTTCATCCGGCTGACATTGGGATGCTCTTTTTCGATATCGACGACGCCCATGTGGATCTCACACTCCACGCCCATCAGCGCCGCTGCCGTAGCTAGTGCTACGCCATGTTGCCCTGCACCTGTCTCGGCGATGACTTTGGTTTTGC
>NZ_CAKZPW010000326.1:0-4467 GCF_937139385.1 uncultured Maritalea sp.
GATCGCGCGCCGCCACAGCAAGTCACATGACGAAATCGATTGTGCTTTGAGCGATGTGCTGGGAGGGAATGGTGCCGGTTGAGAGACTTGAACTCCCGACCCTCTGATTACAAATCAGATGCTCTACCAACTGAGCTAAACCGGCAACGCGCGTTAGATACATAATCCTCCTATGCTGTGCAAGCTCCAATTGTAAAAAAATGAGAGAAAATTTCACAACGTCGAAAAATCTTAGAACCAATTGTCAATATTGGGGCTTTCCGATTCAGGGTTGTGTGTGGCACGTTGCATATTCGTCCTTGTCTCGCACCAATTTGGAGCACGCACGTGCCAGCTTTTTCGAGCGATAGAATCATGTTTGTGTCTTCGGGTTCACCAGAGTCCGAAAAAGCACGCGATGTCCTGTGCGCCGAATATGGCACCTGCTCTTTGGATCAAGCAGAGGTAATTGTTGCCCTGGGTGGCGACGGACTTATGCTCGAAACCCTGCACAAAGTCATGGACAAAGAGATCCCTGTATATGGCATGAATTTTGGGTCAATCGGGTTCTTGATGAATGACTATGGGGCAGACAAGCTAATTGAACGACTTGAAACAGCAGAACCGACAGTTATTCATCCACTGCGAATGACCGCAACCGATAAAAACGGCAATGAACACTCAGCCCTAGCGCTCAATGAAGTGTCGTTGCTGCGGACGTCCTATCAAGCGGCCAAGATTGAAATTCTGATCGATGGAAAGCCGCGACTAGAAGAATTGGTGTGTGATGGGGTATTAGTGGCCACGCCTGCTGGGTCAACTGCTTACAACCTGTCGGCACATGGGCCAATCTTGCCCATCGAAGCTCCACTGCTGGCGCTCACCCCCATCTCTCCTTTTCGACCAAGACGATGGCGCGGCGCAATCCTTTCAAATCGCGCAGAGGTAACCTTCCGCATTCGCGAGATCGACAAGCGCCCTGTAAACGCGGTAGCAGACAGCAAAGAGATTGCAGATGTAGCCGAGGTAAAAGTTAGCGAGTCGCGAACTCACTCGGTGACGCTATTGTTCGATCCAGGCCATAGTCTTGATGAGCGCGTGCTCAACGAACAATTCGATTATTAGGCGGCTGGTAGCGCCAACTGCTCGTCGCGCAAATGCGAAATGTTGATGGCCGCGTCTGGGCTGGCTTCTTCACAAAAGCTTGCCATGACCCCGCGCGCAGCTTCGCGGGCAAGACTGACGTTCTGCTCGTTCAAATATGCAAAGACGCTGTCCAGACTGTCCGGAATATCGCCTTCATGATCGTCAATCAATGCCGAGATAAGTTGGGACACCACAAAGTGGCGTGCGGCCACATCAGTCTCCAAATGAGCCTCGCGCGCCAAAACCGTTAGCCGCGCCATCAGATTACGCAAAGATGGCTCGAAGCCACAACGCGTATAAAGCGCATGTAACGCACGGCGCGTGCCAGATCGCAAAATTCCTTCAGTCTTGCGAGTAGGCAAATCTGCGAGCACTGCCAATGCAGTAACAAAGAATTGCAGGCGACCATTTACGACCGAATTGATCAACAAGCGCGGCGTCAAACGATCTGATTGAAAAAGTGCATCTAAATAGCTGTAGTGCTCCGCAGTTGGCTCACCTTCAACCAAACCCGTTGTCGCCTTATCCAATTGGTCCCGCACAAGGCGATTCAAACGCTGTGGTTGAATGCTTCCATTGACAATGCGCGCGCCCAGCAAGGCATCTGCGATCCGTTCGGTCAGCAAAAACCGTGCAGCAATTGGCAAATCAGGGCGCTGAAGCAATGTGCCCCGCATGGGTGCATCATCACACCAGCGATCAGCCAGTTCGATTAGCAAATCAGACGGCAAAACCAAATCATGCCGGTCCAAAAGCACTCGATCAATTGATTTAGAATGCTCTTGCGCTAAGACTTTGCAGACGTTGACGCCCACTTGCGGGCGCGACAAAATCGCTTCAGCGATTTTTTTACTGCCCTTGCGCGACAAGGCCACTAAGTCACTGTCCAACAAAACCGGCGAAAACTGCACAACAGCGGCAGCAATAATAGATTCGTCCTGTGCCAAGGCAAACATAACAGGACGTGGCGCATTGGGAGAGCGCAGAAGTTCGTAGGCAAGCGCAGCGCGCACTTTCACCGAACTGTCATCCAAAAAACTCAGAACGGCGGCATAAAGGGCTGCTTGCTCGTCGGCGGGTCCACTATGTTCTAAAAACGCACGCGCCGCAATCCGGGCAGCCTGCCCACGCTGCTCACTGTGAGCGGACTGTGACAATGTGTGATATTCATTAAAACCAAGCACGCAAACGCCCTTAAACAACTTACCCATCAAGCGGTTAGACTGAAGACTACGCTTGAAGGCTTAATGAAGCGTTCACCATAATAATTGGTACGGCTATTTGGTATAGAACCGGGCAAAAAAGCTCTGACGCCGTTCGTCATTTTCCACGTCAGATTGGGTGCCCTGATTTTCTTGCAACTCAGGCTGACTTTCAACGGCAAAACGCCCGGGCAAATTGGCCGTGGGCGCTGAACGATAAAGCGCGGCAAAGGGTGAAACAGGGTCCTGCGCCTGAGCCACTGAAAATGGGCCCTGATTGGAAGTGGCCATTTGTTGAGCGGCAAAGGCTGCGGTTTGGCTCACCGACGCATCCACCTCAAGTGATCGATGCTTCGCCACAAGCACTTGATATACTTCCTTAATCGAGCGCGGCTTGCCACTGTCAAAAAAGATACTCTCGTTTGCACGCGCTTGAGACGGAAAATGCATCGCAGCGCTAGCGTTCGGACTAGAAAGGCCTAGGTTGAAAAACTTCTCAGCGCCGCGCGCTCCCATAAAATGAGCAATGTACAGCTCCCCTGGTGAAGGCATGCGTCCAAACTGTTCCTGCAAATACGCACCATTTCGTCGGGTAAATGCGGCCGCCAGATCCGCTGACATTTCAGGGTTCTCTCGTAACGCCAGCACAGCAGATTTCATCTTTGGATCACGAACTTCATACCCATCGGCCGTGCGCTCAATCTTGTCAGAAATGGAGCCATAGCCCAATTTGGGGCCTTCTTCTTTCAAGACTTCAAGCCAAGTGCCTTCAATGAATTGAAACAGCCCAACCGCACTTGATGTTTTTGCCTTAGCTTCTGGATCAAGCGAGCTTTCACGCATTGCGGTTTGCAATAAGTAGTCAAAGTCCACACCATTCTTGTCCCCTGCCCTTGTGAGGGCTTGGGCGAGCTGGGCTGGCACCTGAACCGGCTTTACGCTGGGCATAGCAAAATTACGCTCACAGTTTTCAACACCTTAACAAAACATAAATGCTGTTAAGCAATCATTAACCACGCCAATATTCCACAACTTCTGCAACATCTGGACGCGGACGCTCTTGAGGTACCACGCTTGGCGTGCCGATATGAACAAAACCGGCAAAAAACTCATTATCCTTTGCGCCAAAAATGGCTGCAGCTTCATCGTCAAAAGCAAACCAGCGCGTTACCCATTGCGCCGCAAATCCCAGCGCATTTGCCCCATGCACCAGATTGAAACAAACGCAACCCGCCGAAAGCTGTTGCTCAATTGCCGGAACTTTTGGATGCGCTTGAACAGCGGAAATCACGCCAATGGTCAAAGGCGCGGGCAAAAACCTATTGCGCTCGACATCAAGCATCTCTTCAGAGATCTCAGGATCTCGTTGTTTTGCTAGCTCAGCTAATCGATCACCAGCCATACCACGTTGATCTCCAGCAACAACAACCAACCTCCAAGGCGCCAATTTGCCATGATCAGGCACACGGGATGCAATTTCCAAAAGCTCGGCTAGCTCCAATTCAGATGGGCCAGGTTCTGCCAAAAACGGTAGGGTCACAGATCGCCGCGACTTCAAATACTCAACCATCTCAACATTTTTGCTCATTTTGTCCCCATGTCCCCAGTCCGTTTTGAAAATTTGAGTTGTTTATGCCATAGCTTGGCCGCAAACTTAATCCAAAAGCTTTATAGTTTGTTTGGTGGCAAGACTTATCATCCAACCACCAAAAAACGGAATGGCAATTGCGGCACATATGATGAAACAAAAATGGACATATGCTGGTTTAATCGGGCTGATGTTGGCCGCACCCTCATTTGCGCAAGAGGTTGCACCTGTCCCACCCGTTCGTCCAGAAAACCTCAATATTACAACACCTTCCGAAACCAACGAGAATCAAGACCTGAACGCCGAAACGCAAATAGAGACGATGACGGACCAAGAAACGATCGTCGTGCCCAAAAGTGGTGGACCACCGCAGCCAGTCAGTATAGGCGCACGAGTGACCGAAGATGGGCCATTCATTCCTAACGGACTGGAGTGGCGGATATACTCTATTACGCCTAATGATAAAGGCGAGTTGGATCTAGTTGCCCGCTCTTCTGATTCTGCCGCCAATTTTAGCTTAGCCGCCGGACAATATATTGCGCATGTTGCTTA
>NZ_CAKZPW010000327.1:0-2180 GCF_937139385.1 uncultured Maritalea sp.
GTTGCTCCGTTATATAATCATCCCATTAGTGCCAAGATACTTTACGGCTATTATTTTAAAGCCAGAAAAGCTCAATTAACCGGATATTTCTTCCGCTTCACATCCAAGTTTATTCATGATGGCGATGAAGAGATGATTTTTGATATTAATGAAACAAACAAGATTAAATTGGTCAAAACGCACCTCTTTTTGTTTCAGCCATAAACTGAACGCTTCGTGCGCTATTGCACAATCTTGCTATAAAATGGTGCACGCGCTTTGCGCACGCCAAAAAGCTCATATATGGTTTGCGCTCACAGTGAGGTCGCATGCCCCTATCTTGCCAAGCCATATTGAGTAAATCCAAAAATGCAAAACAACTCTTCGCCCTGAACATTGGCGCAGAGCGGCAGATTTCAATTTGGCAAAACACCAATGATCAAGTTCATTATGATGACCCGCTGGGCCACACATTCAGCCGCTATCTGGCTGGGGGTCAGGGCACGCGGCGGCTAGATATTGAAGAGCGCGTGGGCTGGCCGGGCGCCGTATGCGTGTTTCCCGAAGGACACCCATCCCACTGGGAGATCAAAGACCCTTTTCGCTTCGTCCACCTTTATGTGCCGAACGCTCAATTGCGCGCACACTATGCCAAAACTCACGACCGCGATTGCCGCACTTTAGAACTAAGCGAACTCACACTGGCCCACGCACCAACATTTTCAGATCCGCTTGCTGCCATGGCGCAAGCTGCAATTGATGGAAATGTACTACAAGCCGATGCAGCGTTTGCAGAGCTTATCGGTCGTCTAAACATTGGAAAAAAAGCGGTTGCTGGCGGCCTTTCCCCCCACACACTGCGCAGAATTGACGAGTGGGTCGAAACCCACTTACACACAACCATTAGACTTGAAGACTTGGCGCAAGTAGCAGAACTTTCCGAATTTCATTTTCACCGCATGTTTAGCGCCAGCAGGGGAATATCACCCCACAATTGGATATTGGGCCAGCGCATAGAGCACGCCAAAGCACTTTTGAAAAACACTTCAATTGCGCAGATTTCAGCAGCTTGTGGTTTTTCAAGTCAAAGCCATTTCACGCGGGCGTTTAAAACCAGCACCGGCCTCACACCCGCCGCCTACCGTCGGGCCCTTTTTGGGTAAAAAAAAGCGCCGATGATAAATCACCGGCGCCCTGGGTCTTGGAGGAGGATAATATAGATACGCAGCTAGCGGTAAAGCAGATCACCCAAATCTTGTTTGTCCGCATATAAACTCGCCACCTGCTCTTCATAGCCATTGAACAACAATGTGGGCACACGCTCACCTGTGTGCAGAACCCGTTCTGTGGCCTGCGTCCAGCGCGGATGGGGCACTTTAGGGTTCACATTTGCCCAAAACGCATATTCACGCGCCTGCAATTGCTCCCAAAAACTGATCGGGCGTTCATTGGTGAAGGTAAACTTCACAATCGATTTGATGGACTTAAAGCCATACTTCCACGGCAACGCCAAGCGCAAGGGTGCGCCCATTTGATCGGCGACCTGTTTGCCATAAGCACCCACCACCAAGAACGCGAGATCGTTCTGCGCTTCTTCAACAGTAAGTCCTTCGATATAGGGCCAAGGATACCACGGTTGCGTTTTGATGCCGCGGGCCACGCTTGGATCGTTGAACGTTTCCATACGGATGTATTTCGCGCCCGCTTGTGGCCCTGCCATTTCAACCAATTTGGCAAACGGAAAACCAATCCAAGGCACTGTCATCGACCAAGCTTCTACGCAGCGGTGTCTATAGAGACGTTCTTCAATGCCCATCTTTGAAATCAAATCATCAATATCGATGGTTGTTGGATTGTCCACCAACCCATCAATCGTCACTTGCCAAGGCCGCGCTTCAAGCACCTGCGCATCTTTTGCGATTTCCTTGTGCGATCCGAATTCGTAGAAATTATTGTAATTCAAATTCACGTCTTCAGGCGTCAGCTCCCGATCAAGTTGAAAAGCTTCATTGCGGACGGCATTCATGGCCAAGCGCTCATCGCCGGGCGCAGCAAAAGCGCCCCGGACCGTGCCAAGCGCCCCAGCCAAGCCAATTGCGCCGGCCCCGGCCATGATTTGACGCCTATTCATATAGACACCTTCAGGCGTTGCCTCTCGTTCCGCAATTTCCCAGCTACGCTTTTTCTTGATCAGCATCTTT
>NZ_CAKZPW010000328.1:0-10467 GCF_937139385.1 uncultured Maritalea sp.
TTTGATCTTTTCCATGCGCTTTAGGCGAGACTGGGCTTGTTTGGCTTTTGACGCTTTGGCGCGGAAACGCTCCACAAACTTGGCCATATGGTCCAGCTGCACTTGCTGTTTTTCGCGCTGCTTGTTGTTCAATTCCATCTGCAAACGGCGATTGGCCTCGAACTGATCATATTGTCCGCGATAGAACGAAAGGTCCTGGTTGTCCAAATGCACAATGGAATCGACCGCCTTGTTCAACAGGTCACGGTCGTGGCTGATCATGAAAACAGTATAGGGGTAGTTCGCCAAATAGCGCTCTAGCCACAATGTGCCTTCCAAATCCAAATAGTTGGTCGGCTCATCGAGCAGCAGCAGGTCGGGTTGTGAAAACAAAACCCCAGCAAGCGACACACGCATCCGCCACCCACCAGAAAGGTTGGCGCAAGGCTCGGCCTGCTTTTCTGCTGAAAAGCCCAAGCCTTTCAAAACAGCACTAGCCCGCGCTTCTGCAGAGTGTGATTCAATTTCGGCCAACCGAGTATAGACTTCGCCAATGCGGTTCGGGTCGGTAACTGTTTCCGCCTCTGCAAGCAGCGCCAAACGCTCTTTGTCTGCACTCAGCACAATGTCCATCACGCTGTCGGCAGTTGCAGGTGCTTCTTGCGCCACTGCGCCAATGCGCGCGCGCTGGTGAATTTCAAAACTGCCGCCATCCGGCGCAATTTCACCTTGTAGGATTTTGAACAGGGTCGTTTTGCCAGAACCATTGCGACCCACAAAGCCGGCTTTGGAGCCTGCAGGCAAAGTGAGGTTGGCATTTTCGAAAAGCGTGCGGCCTTCGATCAAATAAGTCAGGTTTGTAATTTGCAGCATGATGCGAAGGTATTTGCTTTGATTTTGGCACAGTGTGAGACAGTGTTGAAACGGTGTCACGATTGGGCGCTGAGGTTGAATTGGTCGATTTGTGCCGCTTTTACGTGAAGAAGGGGGCGGTTGGCCATTGTTTTTGTGTGCTACGCGCGCAAAAACGTAAAAGAAAGCAGGAAAATCTGCTGTTTTATCGCTTAAGGAGCGCCAACATGAACAAAAGAGCCATAATTCTGGGGTTGTGCGCCTTTTGGGTTCTCGTGGCATTTGTCATTTGGAACAGCGTCACAACCGATCCGACACAAAGCGGCACAGATCGAACCAATTTTGACCCAAACGCAGCCCCCAAAGAAGCCATTCAGCGCGCCTGGCGCTCCGGGGATAATTCCGTCTTCTTGCAATATACCTACACCGCACCCAACGCTTGCTGGCAAAAGAGCAACATAAATTCGCTATCGATAGAGAACGACACAGCAACCTTAACGCTGGTGCCAATGATCGTTGACGCCTTTTGCGCGCAAGCAATGACAGCGCTAACATATGATCAAGTAATTGAAATAACGCGAAAAATTGAAGTGCTGGTCGTTATTGTCGAACATCCAGCAGGTGGTTTGATCGAGCGTAGTGAGTTGTGGATCGAGCCAGAAAAAGAATAGTTTTTTCGCCCAATGATTGAATGCTGCATTCCAAGGGTTGTTTATTGATCCAACTCGGCGTAAAACCCCGGCCAAATTCCCCATAGAACCACTAAGGAAATAAAATGGCTCTGGAACGTACTTTTTCAATCATCAAGCCCGACGCAACAAAACGCAATCTAACAGGCAAAATCATCGCAAAATTCGAAGACGCAGGTCTTCGCGTTGTCGCTTCTAAGCGCATTCACATGACACAAGCACAAGCTGAAGGCTTCTACGCTGTTCATAAAGAGCGTCCTTTCTTTGGAGAACTTGTTGAGTTCATGATTTCTGAGCCAGTTGTTGTTCAGGTTCTTGAAGGCGAAAACGCAGTTTTGAAAAACCGCGAAGTTATGGGCGCAACAAACCCAGCAGAAGCAGACGCAGGCACAATCCGTAAAGAGTTCGCGCTTTCAATCGGCGAAAACTCAGTTCACGGTTCAGACGCTCCTGAAACTGCTGCAGAAGAAATCAAATTCTTCTTCTCTGACGATGAAATCGTTGGCTAATTAGCTACACCTCATCAATGATTTAAAGGCCGTGCTCAAAGCTTGAGCGCGGCCTTTTTGCGTCTAGTGCTTGACAAATCACCTAGCCAATTGGCTCTATGGCTTTGTCGAATATCCTATTGCACATAGGCTACCCAAATGAACAAAATCCCCGTTCGCTCTATCGAGCGCAGCGTGTGTCCGCACGATTGCCCGTCCACCTGCGCGCTTGATGTTGAAATTATTGATGAAAACACAATTGGCCGCGTGCGTGGCGCCAAGGATGATCCCTATACGGCAGGGGTGATCTGCGAGAAAGTCGCGCGATACGCTGAACGTGTGCATCACCCGGAGCGTTTAACCCATCCACTTAAGCGGGTTGGTGCAAAGGGTGAGGGCAACTGGCAGCAAGTCAGTTGGGATGAGGCGCTGGACGATATTGTTGAGCGTTTTCAAACCATTGAAGCAGAACATGGTGCTGAGGCTATTTGGCCCTATTTTTATGCGGGCACCATGGGCCACGTCATGCGCGACGGGATAGAGCGTTTGCGCAACGCCAAATCCTATTCCCGCCAATATGGCACCATCTGTTCAATGATTTCATGGGCCGGTTTTGTTACCGGCACCGGCAAACTAATGGGCGTCAACCCAGAGGAAATGGCCAAATCTGATGTGGTGGTGATTTGGGGCACCAACCCCGTGCATACTCAGGTCAATGTGATGACCCACGCCATGCGCGCGCGCAAAGAACGCGGCGCAAAAATTGTAGTGGTCGATATCTACAACACCGCAACCATGCAACAAGCCGACCTGGGCCTGATATTGCGCCCAGGGACCGATGGTGCACTCGCCTGTGCCGTAATGCATGTCTTGTTGCGCGACGGGCTGGCAGATCGTGAATATATGAGCAAATTCACAGACTTCGGCCCTGAATTTGAATCTCATCTAAAGGATAAAACACCCGATTGGGCGGCTGGTATCACTGGATTGAACGCCGCTCAAATTGAAGAATTTGCTGCGTTGGTAGGACGGAACAAAAAGAGCTATTTCCGCCTCGGCTACGGATTTACCCGCCAACGCAATGGCGCTGTCGCCATGCATTCAGCGCTTTGTATCCCCGCCATGACTGGTGCGTGGATGGAAGAGGGCGGTGGAGCGTTCCATTCAAATTCTGGTACTTGGGGATTGAATAAAACTGACCTCGAAGGCACCAACCTGGTAGATCAGCCAACACGCCTATTGGACATGTGCGAAATCGGCCCGATTCTAACAGGAGAACCTAAGGCGCTGAAATCTGACGTTCCCGTCAAAGCCTTGTTGATCCAAAATACCAATCCCGTGGTGGTGGCTCCAGAGCAAGCCAAAGTAAAACAAGGATTCGCGCGCGAGGACTTGTTCACCGTGGTGCATGAGCAATTCATGACAGAAACCGCGCAAATGGCCGACTATGTGCTGCCAGCCACACTGTTTCTGGAGCACAGCGATTATTACACGCGTGGCGGACACACGCGCATTTTATTGGGTCCAAAACTAATAAAAGCACCGGGCGAGGCCAAGTCGAACCATTGGCTATTTGCCCAATTGGCGGAACGACTTGGTGTGTCATCTTCTATTTTTGAAATGTCGGACGATGAACTGATCGACCATACGTTCAAAGAATCTGGATTTAGAAATCTGGACGCTGTTGAACAAACGCGTTTTGTTGATCGCGAAAACAAGACCGACATTGCCCATTACCGCCAAGGTTTTGCATGGCCCGATGGCAAGTTTCGCTTTGCGCCAAATTGGGAAGAAACGCGCAAAACCAAAGGCGTTGAATGGGTCTGTGATCCGTCGATTATGCCAAAATTCGCTGACCATTGGGACGTAAATGAGCCAACGGATGCCGAGCATCCTTTTAGGCTGGCCACCAGTCCGGCACGCGCATTTCTGAATAGTTCATTCAACGAAACACCTGGTTCGCAAAAACGGGAAGGGGCGCCAAAGGCGCTTATCCACCCAACAGATGCTGCGAAGCAGAACATTGCTGATGGCGATCAGATTCAACTCGGCAACAAACGAGGGCAAGTTATTCTAAGTGCTGCAATTTTTGACGGCATACAAACCGGCGTTGTGATCGTTGAAGGGTTGCACAAGAATAAAAGTCATGCTGATAACAATGGCATTAACACGCTTGTTGGATCAGACCCGGTGCCACCATTTGGCGGCACTGCTTTTCATGATTGTGCAGTTTGGGTTAAACCACTCTAGCCCAGAATGGCTGCAAGCCTTATGCAAAGTAGGTTACGTAAAAGAAGTATACCGTCAGCCCAAACCCATAAATGATCACAAAGTTGCGCAGCAATGCCGCCGGCAAAAGATAGGATAGTTTTGCCGCTGCAAAGCCGCCAATGGTGGCGCCAACCAACGCAATGGTGCCCGCTTGCCATTCAATTGAACCGCTCATGGTGAACCGGATCACAGCGGTAATAGACACCAGAAACGAGATCAGCAGCTTAAGCCCGTTCATTGCGTTTAGGTCTTTGAACCCCGCAAGCACCAAATAGGCGAGTAGGATGATCCCAAGCCCTGCATTAAAGAACCCACCATAAAAGCAAATCAACGCCAACAGCCCAACAAGGGCAATAGAACCGGCCTTTGCGGCACGCTTTGAGCTGCCAGATCTTGACGCAAGCCAACTGTTCAATCGACCGCCAAAGGTAAAGGCGATCACAGCAAACGCCATCAGCCAAGGGATCAACCCTTCATACTGAACGTCAGATACGCGCAATAGCGCTTCAGCACCCAAAAAACCTGCCGCCAGTGCAATGATCGCATAAAGCACAAGCTTATCTTTATGTCGCAATATGTCGGCCCGAAACCCAATTGCACCGCTGCCATATCCGGGCAGGCAGGCGAATGTGTTGGTGGCGTTGGCCATTATGGGGGGGACCCCCACAAACAAAAGCGCTGGGAAAATAACAAATGAGCCACCACCCGCAAGCGTGTTCAGAGCGCCAGCAACCAGCCCGGCGAAAAACAAAACCAACATTTCCATGAGATTACCCCTGCGATCGACCAAGGAATGCTATCGCAAAGCGAAGCGATTTGGATAGGCGAACTTGTGACAAATCGTCCAAACACAAAATAGTGTTTAGGCTGCCCTTGCAGCTTTATCGCAATTATACGATAAATGGCCTAATACTCTTAGAAAGTAAGGTTGATCATGTCCCACACTCAAACGCAGCCAATTGAACTGCACTATTGGCCCACTCCAAATGGTTTTAAAGTATCAATCATGCTTGAAGAGCTCGGCGTGCCTTACGCGCTCAAGCTGGTCAATATCGGCAAAGGTGAGCAGTTTGAACCAGACTTTTTAAAGATTGCACCCAACAACCGCATGCCAGCCATTGTTGACCCTGAAGGGCCTGACGGACAGCCGATTTCAGTTTTTGAATCGGGCGCGATTTTGAAGTATTTGGGCGAGAAATTTGAAAAGTTCTATCCTAAGGATTGGCGCGAGCGCGTTGCAGTTGATGAATGGTTGTTTTGGCAAATGGGTGGTTTTGGGCCAATGCTGGGGCAAAACCACCATTTCAACAAATATGCGCCAGAAAAACTGCCTTACGCGATTAAACGCTATATTGATGAGTCCAACAGGCTCTACGGCGTTTTAGACAGGCGTCTAGAAGGGCGCGATTTTGTCGCCGGTGACTATTCTATTGCGGATATGTCGATAATTGGTTGGTCGTTGGGCCATGAAGGGCAGGGCGTCAATATTGATGAGCTCCCAAATGTGAAGGCATGGCAAAAGCGTCTGCTTGAACGCCCAGCAGTTGTTGCGGGTATAGCCATTGGCAAGGCGGAGCGTGACAAAATGAACTTGGCCACCGATAAAGACGCTCAAAAAGTTCTGTTTGGGCAAAGGTAAGACAATTAGAACTCTGGGTCAGGACCCAATTCTGACCCAGTCCTCGTGCAAACACAAAACGCGTAGCACGCATCCGCGAACACGAAGTTTGTCGGCATTCTTCAATTCTAAAGTCCCATCATACATTTTGCCATCAAGCGGATTGTAGAGTTGCCCGGGCAGCTTGCCGTGCTGCGCATCCTTTTGCACTTCAAGCAAAGGTAATCCGAGTATGGGGCGACCGTTTAGTTGTGGGTCTGGGTTGCGAATATCACGCAAACCTGGTTTGGCGGGTTTGGACACGATGCCACAATAATTCTGTCCGCATTCCTTGATCGTGATTTCGGCTTTGTCCTTGGTTAGCCACACCCCCGTAGGGTCGGTCGCAAAGGCAGCGGACGCCGACAAATATGTCAGCATTATCAATATCGTACCAAGAATATACCTTTGTGGCGTTCTCCAAAACACGGTTTTACCCTCATTCGTATCAACGACCGATATGGCCAATTGTAACATCACGAAGCGCTTAAAGACAATTGCCCCAATCTGCACTTCCATTGCCAATTGATATGATTACGCACGCACCAAATTGCAATCAGCAAAAATAATTGAATAGAATCTGCATAAAATCGTCACGTTAGACTTGATTTGCGCGTCGCTTTGGGATTTAAGCGGCCTCGGAGAGGTGGCCGAGTGGTCGAAGGCGCGCCCCTGCTAAGGGCGTAGGCGGGTAACTGTCTCGAGGGTTCGAATCCCTTCCTCTCCGCCATTTTCTTGAAAATCCCACATAACAACAAAAGTCTTGAGAACATGTGCTGCGTCGCTATGCCAGCAACGCCGTTCGTTGGGTTGATTTCCCCATAACGAGCGCCAGAATCTTGGGCGCTCGATTCCATTTGTTGCGTGCATCGAAGGTTCCATCGGTTCCTTATTTGTGAAGGCCTATATGGGAGTTGCTGATGCAGATCTTATTGCCTTTTCTGCATTTAGCGGGAGTGCGGTTTCTCCGCTTACACTCAAGAACTCAACCGTTGAATTATCATCATACTGAACGGTTAGATGCTGCGGCTGAGTTGGCAACAGCAATGTCATTGCATCTTGGGCTCGAACTTGTGTGCCTGCATTTGAGGTTGGTAGTGGCGATGAGACCGTAGTGCCCTTCGTTGCGAAGGGCATGCATATTGCACAGCGACGGTGAAAAAACTCTCCCGGTAGAACATTGTTCCAGCTATAGAACGCGGCAATTCTTCCCGCTGTAATGTCGGATATGGGTTTTGTTTTCGCCACTCTATCGCCCAAACTGGACAGATCCAGATTGTTGATGATCCCCCCAAGGTTGTTCAAAAACCCATTTGATGAATTGCGCTCTTGGATTTGCAGAATGTTTTCTGGTGCAGTGCAAGTGTCGTCGCCAAAGGTTTGCATAAGTTCAAATTGCCCGCCAACCGTCCAATGTTCGCCAAATAGTGCTTCGACATTGCAAAACTCAATACTGCCGCCAACGGCTGAGCCACCCGACGTGTTGTCCAACGTTAGGTCGAGCACAATTACGTCCAAACCATCAATGTTTGTTAGCGAGATAATCTCAATGCTTGTCCAGGAGCCCGCATACCAGCCAGTTGGAATGGCCCCGCCAGCGCCAATTGATCCAATATTGGCGCCTGAAAAAGAAGAGTTGGTTGGGTGATAAGTTTCAGCGCTCTCCAGTGATTGGCCCTTGTTCGTGATGGCGGCTATATCGGTCGCGAAATTGTGCCAGTGTCCATCCGCATCAAGCGCTAACTTGGTGGAAGCGCGTGTGAAGCTAAAAGCGTTGGAGTTCGAAACCTCCAGTCCATTTTTCATGTAACGCATATTGGCAAAATCCGCATAAAACGTTGCGCCAGTTGGCCACCATAGTTGTTGCCTGCTCCGGAAGGGCGACACACCTACGCCGATCATTGAATGGACTCCAGTTTCAATGATGGGGAATAAGTTGCCAAAAAGTGGTGCCTGATCGACATGTGTAAAACTCCATTTTTGTTCGATGCAACAATAATGACTGGGCTTTTTGGGTCGGGGATAGATTTTTTGCATCTAGCTTGGACTGCCCCAAGATCGGGGCGGGGGATGCATTGTCGCGTTTGGCCGGGGATAATTGGCACAATTGCCTATGAACGCTGCACTTGTTCAATTTCCAAACTCCGCTATAAATGTGAAAAGTGCGCCATAGAACGTTTGCGCGGCCAGTTGTCACTTGCACAATTGTTGGTTTATCTATAAAAAAGCCACCATATAACGATGGTGAAAAAAATTATCTATAAAACGGAGCGGTGATTTGGATTTGGTGAACGATACGACCGAAGAACAAGCAATTGACCAGATTACAGTCTATAAAGTGAGTGGTCGGCGCGCCGATGTGGTGAGCCGGGAAGAGGCGGATGCCATCTACAACCAGTCCTTCATGGACTTGTTGTTCAAAGCTCACACTGTTCACCGCGAAAACTTCGATCCAAATCAGGTTCAGCGCTCCAAGCTTTTGTCGATTAAGACGGGCGGTTGCGCTGAAGATTGTGCATATTGCAGCCAATCTGCGCGCAACGGCTCAACTTTGTCTGCTTCTAAACTCATGGAAGTTCAGGCTGTTTTGGCTGAAGCGCAAAAAGCCAAAGAAGGCGGTGCCAGCCGTTATTGCATGGGCGCGGCTTGGCGCTCACCAAAAGATCGTGACATGGCTGTGCTTGAAGCTATGGTGCAGGGCGTTAAAGAGCTTGGCATGGAAACCTGCATGACGCTTGGCATGCTTGAAGATGATCAAATTCACCGCCTAAAAGACGCGGGTCTTGATTATTATAATCACAACATCGATACCTCTGAGCGCTATTACTCAGAAATCATCACCACGCGCACATTTGCGGACCGCATTGAAACGCTCAATCGTGTGCGTGATGCGGGGATAAAAGTCTGTGCAGGCGGCATTGTGGGCATGGGCGAAAAGCAAATGGACCGCATCGATATGCTGCTCACATTGGCATCGCTCAAAGAACATCCTGATTCTGTGCCCATCAACATGCTGATCCCAATCGAAAACACACCAATGGCTGAAGTTGAAAAACTTGATCCTATTGAGTTTGTTCGCACAATCGCGCTGGCGCGTATCCTCATGCCAAAATCCCACGTCCGCTTGTCAGCTGGCCGTACGGACATGACTGATGAGTTGCAGGCCATGTGTTTCTTTGCAGGCGCAAACTCAATCTTTGTTGGCGATACATTGCTCACAGCAAATAATCCGGGCGAAGATAAGGACGCGATCTTGTTCAACAAGCTTGGCATCACCCCAATGGCTGCGGGCTGCGACGGAAAAAAATGAGTGTATTCCCCCGCCATCATGGCGTGTTGGAAGCCTTAAAAAACCGAGCGCGATATCGCGAGCTCATTCCACGCCAGGGGCATGACTTTGCCTCCAACGACTATATCGGTTTGGCCGGGTCCGATGTCCTGCGCCAAGCAGGCATTGATGCGCTTAATCGTGGTGTGCCAGTAGGGGCAGGCGGGTCGCGCCTTTTGCGCGGCAACGACGCTGAACATGAGTTGCTTGAACATGAAGCCGCCGCCTTTTTCGGTGTGGAGAGAACACTGTTTTTGGGCAATGGCTTTGTGGCTAACATGGCGATCTTTTCAACCTTGCCGCTCAAAGACGATCTGGTGTTGTACGATGAATACATTCACGCCAGCGCCCACGAAGGCATGCGCCTGGGACGGGCCACGACACAAGAATTTGCGCACAATGATGCAGCTGATGCAGCACGAAAGATCCAAGCTTGGCGCGCGCAGGGTAATGAAGGTCATATTTGGATCGCGTGCGAAGCCGTCTATTCAATGGATGGTGATTTAGCGCCGGTTGCTGAACTCTATGAGTTAGCGCAACAATTTGGCGGCACACTGATTGTCGATGAAGCCCACGCAACGGGTGTTTTTGGTGATTTGGGTCGCGGCTTAACGCACGAAATTGCACGTGATCCAAACGTTCTAGCTCTGCATACCTGCGGCAAAGCTTTAGGCGTTTCTGGTGCTTTAATATGTGGCGCCGCTGTTTTGGTTGAAACGCTCATCAACAAGGCGCGTGGTTTTGTTTTTTCAACGGCGCCTTCGCCGTTAAATGCAGCGCTGGTGCGCGCGGCGCTGAACGAGCTGCAAACAAATCCAAAACGTCAATTGGCAGCGCTCGAGCAGTTGAAACAGACCCACATGTTAGCCAAGTCGATTTGCGGGCTTGACGGGCTCCAAAGCCAAATTTTGCCTGTAATCATTGGCGAAGATGGGCCGACTATGGCCATTGCCAAAACCATGCAAGACAAAGGCTATGACATCCGCGGCATTCGGCCACCGACGGTGCCAAAAGGCACAGCGCGATTGCGGATATCCATCACGTTGAACACGCCGCTTGATGTGATTGAGCAAATGTTCAAAGACCTAAGTGCCGAGATGAAAAAACAACAATTGCCGGAGCAAGCCAATGGCTAAATCAATTGTGGTAACGGGCACCGACACGGGCATTGGCAAAACTGTTTTCTCTGCTGGTTTGGTGCAG